>NZ_JBHFKT010000047.1:0-35657 GCF_042879335.1 Photorhabdus sp. RM96S
ATTAGTATCAACCATATCCTTGATCACTTGTTTGCAGCTTTCGCCTTCACAGGTGCGGGCTTGATGCGCAAAATTGTCCAGCTCATTCACGCTCAGATAGTTATTCTCAATTGCATTCTTCCCTGCCTGCGCCCCAGTGAGGGCACTGGCGGTGGAGTCACCAGCAATGCCGCCTGCCAGTCCTGCCGCCAGGGTGGAAAGGGTGCTGATAGTTTGCTTCTGCTCCTCCGTTAACTCACTGACGTTGGCCCCGTCGCCGTAAAGTTGCTTAATCAGGACCTGCGCCGCCAGTTCACCCGACGCCGCACCGGCTGCCCCTGACAGGGCATTGTTACCGCTGACTTCGGCGGCCACTGCCCCCAGAATCGCATGGGCCAGCGTATTGGTAGCAATGTCCACCTGATGGGTTTTCGGGTCGGTGGTCAGCTCTTTTATCACGCCCGCCAGATACGGTGAAGCGCCCCCGGCCAGCGCCTGACCAAGGTTGTTCCCCGCTAAGCCCTGAATGGCTGCCGTAGCCGCCTGTAGGGCTTTCTGATAGGTTCCGCCGGTCCCAAAGCCCGAGTCATTCAGCGCCTGCGTGTAGGCGGTATCATAGATTTGTTGATTGATATCCGCCGCAGTCGGGTGTGGATTGCCACTGTCGACCAGTTTTTTTCTGGCTGCCGCTTTGTCCGGTTCACTGATATGGTCCAGCTTCGCTTTCGCCGCTTTGGTGGCGATAATTTTCCCTTCGGTACTGGCTATCTCGGTCATCTGGGCGCTGAGTTCGCCAATCAGTCGCGCCTGTTTCAGCCGTTGCTGTTCTTTTTCCTTATCAAATATTGGACTGAGGACATTGGCGGCATTATCGGTATCGCGACTTAAGTTCGCGACATCCTGCGTCTGGTGCGCCTTATCCCGGATAATCAGGTTGCCCTCACTGACCGCGGCGTGCGTGGTGGTGCTATCATGGCCTTGATTATGAGTGCCCGTCAGCCCATTGACCGCCAGATTATTCAGGACCTGACCGGCGGTGGGTTGGCCGAGGCTGACGCCCGCGCTTTGCTGCTCAACAGTAAAGTCCGCTTGATTTTTAATATCCTTGAAGCCCAGCGTTCCGGTGTTCAGGGTGTTGTTGGTTTTGTCGGCTTGACTCGCTATCACCGCGCCGTCCAGTTGGGTGTGGTCACCGACGTTAACCTGATAGCCGCCTTTGCCGGCAAACAGCCCGGTCTGCTCCTGCACGCTGTCATAGTTGCTGTGGAGTTTATTGCGGCTGGCATTGAGGCTCGCGATGCCGTGGGTGAGGGGGCCCACGGTGGCGCTGACGCCCGCGCTGGCATTGTGTTGCTGGCTGTCATAGCGCTGGCTGTCCTGCTCACTGCTTAATGTCAAATGACGTTTCACCTCGGCGGTAATCTGCTCGCCGCTGACCTGAGCCCCTTTCAGCGTCGTATCCCGGCCACTGTTCAGCCCGACGGTCTGTCCCGCCTGTAACGTGGTGTTAGTGTGACTGACGCCGTTGCCGTTTTCACGGCCGTTGCCCCGGCTGACATTGGCCGAGACATTCAGGCCGGTGCCCCCCGGCCCGACAGTCAGGCCCACGCCCAGCGAGCTGCCGTGGCTGCTGTTTTTGCCGGTGGTCTGTTCAGTGCTCTGGCTGGAGGAGAGCTGAATATCCCGGTTAGCATTCAGTTGCAGGTCTTTACCCGCCTGTAACTGGCTGCCCTGAATACGGATATCGCCATGCTGGCCTGATGCGCCTTTGCCATCCCCTTTGGCGGTTATGGTCAGGTTATCCCCGGCAGTGAGATGGCTGCCCTGTTGAGTGGTCTGGCGGTGCTGCTGTTCTGAACGGGAAGATTGACGCCCGTAGGACAGGCTCACCCCGGCCAGATTGTTATTGCCTTTGTCGTCACTGCCCTGAGCCGCCGCCAGTCGGCCGGCCTGCACGGCCTGTACCCCGCTCAGCGCGGCTTGAGTATTTTGCAGCGCTTTCACTCGCGGGTCACTTTCAGTGCGAGCGGTTCTGGCGGTTTGCGCCGCGCTGTTGATAGCCCCGCCTGCGGCGCCGCTCAGCGCCACGGTTAAGCCGCTCTGTTTTTGCTCGGTTTTTGTCGTGGTGTGATGGCGGTTTTCCGCGCTGGTGATATCGACCTGTTGACCGGTCAGCGTCAGGTCTTTACCGGCAATCACCTCGCTGCCGTGAACCCGGAGCTGTTCTCCGGCGTTGAGGGTGACGTTGCCCTGGCTGCTGCCGACCGTGCTGCCTTTACTCAGCTGGCTGTCACTGTCGGTGGTGACTTTCTGGCTGGCTTTGCCTAAGGTGAAGCCAATCCCGCCCGTGCCCATCAGGCCCGATTTTTTCTCCTGTCGCCAATGGGTTTCATCGTGCGCTTCCGCGGCGGTGGTAACAGTGAGCTGATGACCGGCGTTCAGGCTGACATCCTGTGTGCCCGCCACATTGCTGCCGCGGATATTGAGGTCTTTTCCGGCCTGTAGAGTCACTTTATCGCCACTGAATGTGGTGCTGAGCGCCTGCCGGTCATGCACTTCATCGTGGGTTTCCACTGACGATTTCGACAGCCAGCCTTTGCTGGTTTGCTTGCTGTGCTCCACTAAATCGGATGAGGCTGTACCGGTGGTCAGCGTCAGGTTATTTCCGGCCTGCGCCGTCAGTTGTTGACCGGCGTTGACATGGGCGGCGGTGGCGTTCACGTCATGCCCGGCTTGCAGGGTCACCTCACCGGCGCCGGTTATCTGGCTGCCGATATCCTGTTGTTGGGTCAGATGGCGGTAGTTATCTTTCCCCCAATTCCCTTGCTCTGTGCGGCGCGTGCTTAAGGCGTCCAGCGTCAGGTTATGACCTGCGGTTATCTCGGTGTGACTGTCTTTACCGGCATTCTTGACGTCACTGGCGGTTAATTGCACATTGTTGATGGCGCTCAGCGATAAGGCGCCCTTATCATTCTGCACATAGATGCCCGCCGGACGGTCTAACCAACGGTTAGCCTCATCCCCGCGCGACGTCGATGCGCTGATGATATCGCGGCCTTTCAGAGTCACCCGGTCATCCCCCTGAATCCGGCCGCCCCGGTTGGCGAGCGTCTGTTGGGTCGTCACATCCACTTTGCCGCCGCGAATAAAGCCGCTGTTGGTCAGATTGTTGGCCGTCAGTTGGGTGACGTCACGCCCGCTAATCGTGCCGCTGTTGGTGATATCGCCCTGACTGTTGAGCGCCACGGTATTCCCGGCGAGTAAACTGCCGTCACTGCGCAGGTCGCCCTGACGGACACGCGCGTAAACCTGCGGCACAGTCACCACTTCGGTAGTGCCATCCGGCAGGGTCACGGTTTGATTGGTCAGCCAGATAATGTCCGAGGTCAGCAACGCCATCTGCGCCGGACTCAGCGCCACGCCCGGCGTTAACTGTTGCTGTTTGCCAAAGGCGATACCGGCATCCATCAGCGCTTTAAACTGGGCTTCGTCGTTATTGTAGCCGGGCAGATAGCGCTGGCCGGTCAGTTGGGTGATTTGGTCGCGCACCAGACGCTGTTCGTAGAACCCATCGCCCAGGCGTTTGTGGACCAGCGTCGGGTCATGCGTTAACTGTTGCCGCATATAGTCCGAGCCCAGCCACTGTTTGTACTGGGTAAATTTCGGGTCGGTCTCCACCAGATAGTGGCTGTCGCTGCCCGGCTGCGCGGTATACAGGCTGTTATTCGGCAGGCGGGTATCGGGGGTCACCACGCGTATCACCGGGTCGACTGTTTGCCCTTTGACGGTCTCCGGGGGCAAACTCAGTTCAAACGGCTGACCGGGCGGCAAGACCAGTGGCTGATTGTTGATACCGTTCACCGGCGTGACCGCTGTGGGGGCAGAATGTATCTGACCGGTTTGTCGGTCGGTAATCGTGATATCGGTACCCTGTGGACGGGTATGCGCCTGCCAGGCCAGCGTTTTCAGGTCAATCGTTTCTATTACGGGGGCCGGGTCATAATTGCTGCGGCTTTTTCCCTGCGAAGTTTTGGTCCCCCCGAATCCGAACTTTTTCTTTCTGGTTTTTTTGGCATACCAGCGGGTTTGGCGACCTTCATCGGTAGTGATGCGTTCGCCCTGAGTGGCAATATTGTGCAGTTCACCAATTTCACCACCGAGCGTGCCGCCAGCGACAATCTGGCTGTCGTGATTGGTGACCTGCGCACTGTTGAGCGTGATATTACCCCCGGCCAGAATTTTACCGGGGTCGCTCTGTTTGACCTGAGTTTCTTTGACGGTGCGGGTGTACTGATATTCGTAAAAGTCATTACTGCGGCTGCCATCCGGCATGATGGCATCGTGCACTTTGTATTTATTGCGGTGGGAAGTGTCCACCTGTGACCAGTCATAGCGAGTGGTCTGGCCGCTGAGTACTGCATCGTGATGCTGAGACTTTTCCGTTTCGACGACCTGAGTGACCAACCCGGCGTTGGTGTTGTTAATCTGGTCGGCATTCATCTGCAAGTGGCGCCCGGCTTCAATCGTCGCCGCGTGGTTATTGAGCTCACGGGCTTGACCGGTGGCCGTCAGGGTATTATCCAGCTGGCCGCCGATGTGCATGTCGCCCACGCTGTAAATCTGGGCATGGTCACGGTTGTTCAGTGTTCCGGTGCCGATATCCAGCCGGTCACGCGCCGCAATCACCGCGGCTTTGCCTTTCTGGGCGGTGTTATTCAACGTGCCCGTCTGGAGGGCGAGCTGGTCCCCGTAGATGCGCCCGGTGCCGGTGTTGTTCAGGGTGTTGGCCGTGAGATGGGTCAGGCCGCCGTCAATCAATCCGGTATTGTTCAGGGTATCATGGACCTGGATTTGCGTTTGTTTAGCACTGATTTCACCGGAGGCGCTGTTAGTGAGATGCTGTGCGTCAAGATGCAGCGCCTGACCGGCTTTTATCTGGCGGTCATTGATAAGATTACCGGCCGTTTTCAGGGTCAGATTGCCATTGGCCGCGGTGTTGCCGGTATGATGAAAATCCTCAGTTAAAGTGACCGCCATATCGCCCTGCGATAACAGTTGGCCGTCCCCACTCAGGCCGTGTGCGTTAATCGTGGCGTGCTCCCCGGCAATCAGCGTGCCTTGCCGGTTGTTAATCACCAGAGACGTAGGACGGGTCTCGTCGTCTACGGTAAGCTGTTTGCCCGCGGAGATTAACCCCTGCGCATTCTCCAGCGTATGACTCACCTGAGCTTGCAGGTGATTGGCTGCCCGTAAGGCACCCTGAGTGTTGTCTACCCGTTGGGCGTTTACCGTCAGGTCTTGCGCTTCTAGCCCGTTATCCGCCTGCTTTGTTTCCCGGTTAATCAGGTGAGCGGTGTTCAGGGTCAGTTGTGCGCCGCCACGGATAAGGCCGCCGGTGTTATCGGTTTGGGTCTTAACATTCAACACGGTGTCGCCCACCGCCTGCACCTGTCCGTGACGATTGTCGAGCCGCTGGGTTTTCAGGTTGAGCGTCTCTGTCGATAACAATTTGCCGTCCCGGTTATCCAGTGTGGCGTGTTGAGTGTCGACAACCAACTGTCCACCTTGCAGATGACCGTGGCGATTGTCCAGTTGACCGCTGGTGAGGGTCGTCTTGCCCTCACCGAGAATATAGCCCTGCTGGTTATCCAGTAACTGCCCGTTAGTATCCAGAGTCAGAGCGTCTGCGGATTGTAAGGTCCCCTCGTGGTTTATCAGTTGTTGACTGTGAATGTCCAGCCCGCCATTCCCGGCTATCTGGCCCTGAGTATTAGTGAGCTCGGCGCTGGTCAGCGTGGTTTTACCGTCCGCGGCGATTATCCCGCCGGTGTTATCAACATCGCCGGTGCGCAGCGTTAACTGCCCGCCGCTTAACACCCGACCCGCTTTTTGGTCGGCATGGTGAGTGTTAGTGAGCCTCTGCCTGTGGGTATCAATAGATATCTCGCGGCCAGCCTGTAACAGCCCCGCCGTGTTATCCAGTTCACCACTATTGACCTTCAGGGTGTCCTCGGCTATCACCTGTCCGGCGGTATTGGTGAAGGGATGGCCTGTCGTCCGGCTGTCAATGTTTTGCGCCAGCAATACGCCCTGCGTGTTATTCAGGGTCTGGCTGGTCGTGGTCAGTCGGGTTTTGGCTTCAAGATGACCGTTAACGTTTTGAAGAGCTTTGCCCACGGTGAGGGTGGCGCTGTCCCCGGCGGCAACAATGCTCCCCCGGCGATTATCCAGTTGGGTGGCGCTGAGTTGTAACGCGTGGCCCGCTTCCAGTCGGCCCGACTGATTGTCCAGGGTGTCTTTGACCGCCAGTGTCAGCGAACCTTTTTCGGCGGCCACGATGTTGCCGTGACGATTATCGACGGTCGTTGCTTTAAGGTTCAGGTTGCCGTTGCCCGCAAGGGTGCCGTGCTGGTTATCCAGCATTCGGGTGGTGAGGGACAGCGTGTCTTTGCCCTGTTGTTGCATCACGCCGCCTTGATGACTCAGGATGTCCGCGTTGACGGTTATCTGCCCGGCCTGAGTTTCAGCGTGGTTGAGTTGCAGTTCACCGGCCTGTATCGTCAGGGTGCCATTGGTCAGTAATTTGCCCTTATCACCCAGCCACCGTTGGGTGTTGAGTGACAATTGTCCGTTGCCTGCCAGTTGCACCGTCCCCTGAGTGTTATCGGCCTGATGCGCGGTGAGATGCAGGTCCTCGCCCTGACTGGCAATAGTGCCCTGACGGTTGTTAAGCCGGTCAGTAGTGAGAGTCAGTTTCCCCTGATTGAATACCATCCCCTCACGGTTATTCAGGGCGTGGGTGTTAAGCGCCAGTTCACCGGTCCCGGTCTGGTTAATTTTTCCTTTCAGGTTAGAGATATCCGGGGTCGTGAGGTGGATTTCCCGCGCCACTAACTGGCCGCTGTCGTTGTTAAACTGGCCCGGGGTTTTCGCGCTAAAACGGTCGGCGTTGACGGTAGCGCGAGCGGTACTGATGCCCGATTGACTGGCAGTCAATTGGATATGTCCGGCCGCCGTCTGGCTGTCACTCAGGTCAATCTGTTGACTGTGGATAGCCAGCGTATCGGTGGCCAGATTTTTGCCATTGGCCTGAACGTGTTGTTTGGCCGTCAGGGTCAAGGAGCCGGGTAAAGTGGTACGACCTTTATCATCTAGCCCCGCTGCCCATACACTGTCATGGCTGCTGTGTATCGTGTCGGCGGTAACGGTGGTATCGCCGCGGGCTTCCACCCGGCCCTGATTATCTAGTGCGCCGCCAGCCCGCAAGGTCAGTGCCGACTGTGACAGCAATTTACCGGTGTTCGAAACATTAGCAGACGAAGTTAATTGCAACGCGTCACGACTACTGATAGCGCCGCGATTCTCTATCCGGCCATCGGCGGTGATATGCACTTCGCCGGCAGACGCGCCGATATTGCCGGCATTATGCACCCCCACCCCCGCTTCGGTGCCTATCAGCCTGATTTTATGGGCGTACATGCCGCCCAGTGCCGCCACATCCAGCGCAAACGCCGGGTGCTTTTCATCGTCAATCGATTTTTTCTTAATCTGCTGATGCGCCGCATCGACAATATTGCGCCCGGCGGTCACTTTCAGGTCTTGGGCGTGTAATTTGGCGTTAATCGCCACGGAGCGGGCGATAATATCGGTGTAACTTTGCTGTGTGCTGTCCATGCCGCGCCCGTCAATCCGCACTTCCCCCTGATTGACATCAAACCCTTTCAACCGACCCTGTTCCATCAGCGCCTGTCCGGTGGTGAGCGTAGTGCGATGTGAATTAATGAAACCGCAACCGTTACAGGTGATGCCCGAAGGATTGGCAATAATCACCTCGGCTTTATGCCCGGCCACTTCAATCCAGCCATTAAGGTGACTGGGGTCACGACTGTTGACCTCGTTAAGAATAACGCTGGCGTCCCCTTTGGCTAACCACGGATTGCCTGCGACCATACCGCCCAGTTGCGTCTGGGTGGCCTGATGGCTGTTATTGAGGATCACCCCCTGTTTATCCACGTCAAACTGACGGTAGGTATTGTGGGAAACGCCGTCGGCGCCGGGGGTCTGGATATTGACCTGCGGCGTGCCGTTGGCGCTGCGAATGATGGTGGGCTGCTGACGGCCTGGCGCCTGTCCGTCGGCCACAATCGCCGCCTGCGCGGTGAGCGAAACTCCGCCAAGGGCTAACAACAACCCAAACCGTAGCGCGGTGAGTCGGCAACGACGCTGCGGTGAAGAGGGGCGATGAGCGCGACGTCCGGCTCTTCCCCGTCCGGCCCGCGCTATCTCGGCCACCACCATCCACAACTGGCGAGATTGATTAAAGATAATACGATATAACTGCTTGTTCATGATTTTTGCTCCACACAACACTACCTACCGGCAGCTTTGTTATTTGAATTAATACTGCCAATACAGGTTGAATCCGGCCGTGACGGGGGAAGTTTGGAAACCGGCGGGTTTGGACAGCGGGACGCCGACAAACAGGTCGTAGCTCACCTTTTTCAGGCTGCCGCGCCAGCCCAGGGCGCTCCCCGCCAGGTGTTTTCCGAGCAGCGCGTCGCTGCCCCGGCCGCCCACTTCGCCATAATCCATTGCCAGATACAGCGACTGCCCTTTCAGCGGGGTTTGCCAGTCCAGTTCGTTGCGGCTGTACCAACCCCGATCAGCGGATAAGGTCAGCTCGCCATCAAAGCCGCGTACCGTCCAGCGACCGCCAATCGAGAAGCGATCCTGGGGCGTCAATGGGCTGGCGCTTATCTGACGCAAATATTGGGTCTGATAAGAAAAGGGCTGAGAAAACAGCGTTAACGGCCCGGAAAGCGTTGCCGAGAACTGGGTGATTTTAGGCAAGGCGGTCCCCTCATTGCGGTACTCTTCCGGCGCCGGTTGTGCGCCAAACCAGCGCATGCCCTGCTGGTAAGTCACCCGGGTATCCAGCGTCGCGCTGCCGATAAAGTGATGATGGGACAGCCCCAGCTTCCAGCCCGCAGTTTCCCGGCGCTGAACATCGACTTCGGTCTTATCAATAAAATTGCGGGAAGTCCGACGATAAATTTCACCGTTAAGCCCGGTTTTCTGGTCGGCGTTACGATGTAGCACCCGGCTAAGCTGGACCGCCAGGTTTTGGCTTTTGCCCCGGTATTGGATCGCCTGATTCAACCCGGCTATCGTCTGGGTATAATCGTAATGACTGGCCGTCACGCTCGCCATCCAGTAGCCGAAAGGCAGGGAGTAATAGAGCGTGTCGTTCTGGCTGCCTTTCCCGGCAGATGAGTGAATATCGCGTCCCTCGGAGAGATAGAACAGATCGCTGAGCGCCAGCGGGTTATCCAGAAAGAAGGTTAAACCGCCCTGATAACGTCCGGTGCTCTTGGAGCCGGTATCATCCAGATACGTGGCGATTCGCCAGTGGCGGGACTGACGCCAGTCCAGCACAATATCGCTCTCCCCCGGCTGCGCTGCCGGAACAATGTTCATCTCCGCTTGCACGGTCGGGAAACGTTGCAAGTTTTCCAATCCCTGCTCGATATCCCGTAAATCCAACAGTTTGCCTTCACGCGCGGGAAAGGGCGTGATGCGTTGAATATAATGGCCGCTATCCGGGGTATAGCGAATATGCCGGATGTTGCCCGGTATCATCACCAGTTTTAGCGTTTGGGTACGCAGATCCTGGGGAGGAACCAGAACCCGGCTGGTGACATAGCCGTGATTAATGAGCTGATCTTGCAACTGGGTTATCAGCCGGCTGATGCCTTTATCGCCCAGGCAATGGTTTTCGCCCTGTTGGGCGACACGCCGGAACGGTAGCCAGTGCGGGAAATTTTCGGTGCCTGCCAATACGACATGGGTGACAGGAAAACAGGGGGTTTCCACCGCAAAGGCGGCTGACTCCCCGGTTTCCGGTACCGACAGATGAACTTCCGCAGGCGGCGGGGCTAATTGCGCTTCCAGCGCGTGCTGACGGGCCTGTTGATGAATGAGTTGTTGATCTGCGATGTCGGCGGCTTGACTGCCTGAGGCTACGCTACAAAAGACCGTTAATACCAAAATACTGCTTTTCATTGACTTTCTATTCCACAATGTCTAAACAGCATTAACCACGAATTTAACTTAACGATCAATATTTAGGGTTGATTATCAACCGGGCAACTAAAATAGGGGGGTGGTTAAGATAGCAGCAAAAACAAGAGGTTATATGACAAAGCAAAAAACAGGCCAATGTGATTATTTTGTGACAGTATTGTATAAAAAATAGATTAATATTAATCATTTAATAACCAACATTAATAATTTCAAATTAATTTTATTGTTTTATTTTAATTATGTGATGTACATCACGTTTATGATGATTGATTTCAGCATTGAATGACTTGAACTGTGACAGTTATTTTTAATTTGTGATAAGTAATGACCTTTTCTGATTAGATTGGATGATGACTTTTAGCTCAGTTGGCAAAACAGGCGCTACGCTATTGCGGATTGAGAGATACCTATCAAACAGCTGGTGTTGGTGGTGATTATGGGGTCCGCTTGGAAAACGGGTAGAGGGAACTGGAACCGTCTGTTTCCCAGATTCTGATGATGTCGTGAAAAATTTAATATATCAAGTAACCGGTAAATTAGGTGCTGCTATCGGAGCTGCAATAAAACGGGCAAAACGAGCAGTCGTTTTTAAGCAGTTATTGAAGGCGAAAAAAAGTGGTATAGACGTGACGCCATCTGTTGTAAAGAATGTGGCAAAATCTATAAAAATTTGTGGTAGATCATTTGAAGGTAGAGAAATTAATCGAGTTTTCGGTACTAAATTTAGAACAGTAGCAAACAAGACAACAATCACCAGAGCAGAATTAGCAGAAATTGAAAATAGTCTTGAAAAACAAATGATTGAACTAATTTCAGCTTTAAATAAAATTAAAATAGAGCAAAAGAACAATTGGCATTATTCAGCGCAAAGGAAAAAAATTCTCACAGAATGGTCAAATCAGCGAAAAGAGAACGAGAACAAAAATTGGAAAATATAATCCAAATCCATTAACATATATATGTGTTAAGTGTAGCGGCCCGCATTTAAAATATGGCGGGCTCGCATTTATCCGGTTTTTTAGCTCACATTAAGTGAAAATGAAATCGGGTTTAGGCTCATATTAACTGCAAATGAGCTTGCATTTACCTTTTTCGGCTCGCATTTCATTTCGACCGGCTCACAGTAACTGCAAATGAAATTTTCCGCTTAAACCAATCTATTGGATTGTATGGGTATACCTAAAACGAACAATTCAGTGAGACAGTTTTTCTGTCTCATTTGGGTTGTTTTTGTCTCATTCTGGTGTTACGTTTTCATCATCTAGAGTTAAACGAGACAGTTATCAGCATTATGGCACTTTACGGCTATGCCCGCGTTTCAACCTGCGACCAGGATCTCACCCTGCAGACACAAATTCTTCGTGCTGCGGGTTGTGAAATCATTCGTGCAGAAAAAGCCAGTGGAAGCAGCCGGACCGGAAGGAGCGAGTTGCAGTTGTTGCTGGAATTCCTGCGCCCCGGCGATACGCTGATGGTGACTCGCGTGGATCGCCTGGCCCGCAGCATTAAGGATCTGCAGGATATCGTATATGCCCTGAATCAACAGGGCGTAGCGCTCAGGGCAACAGAACAACCCGTAGACACGCAAACGGCAGCGGGAAAAGCCTTCCTCGATATGCTGGGCGTTTTCGCTGAATTTGAAACCAATCTTCGCCGGGAGCGCCAGATGGAAGGTATTGCCGCGGCGAAAGCGCGTGGCGTATACCGCGGAAGGAAACCCTCAATCGACCCTGCTGAGGTATATCGTCTGTACACCATTGAAAAGATGGGCGCCACGGCCATTGCCCGCCAGCTCGGGATCGGGAGGGCGTCAGTCTACCGGGCGCTGGAAAATTATGAGCAGCCGGCGTAGCGCTATCCCAGCTGACTCTCTGTTGCAACTGCGGCAACGGCTTGATCGCCTGCCGCCAAAAAGTCCTGAACGGGTCACTCAGATTGCCGCGACAGCTCAGCTGTATGGCATTTCGGTCACAACAGTTTATCGCGCCCTTCGACTTATCCTCAGACCACGAACAGCCCACCGCAGCGATCATGGTCAGCCCCGTGTTCTGCCACCATCCGAGCTGGAACATTACTGTGAACTGATTGCCGCACTGAAATTACGTACCACCAACAAATCTGGTCGCCATCTGTCGACAAGGCGGGCAATACAATTACTGGAAGAGCATGGCGTTGAAACCGCTCAGGGGTTGATCCGAAGCCCCAAAGGTTTGCTTCGAAAGCAGACAGTCAATCGCTGGCTTTCCCGCTGGCGCCTGGATCAGCCCCGCCTGTTACGCGAGCCTCCGGCTGTAAGATTTCAGGCTGAAAATAGTAATGACTGCTGGCAGTTTGATATGTCGCCATCCGACCTCAAACACATTGAGCGGCCTGACTGGGTGGATCCTGCCCGTGGCGAACCTACGCTGATGCTGTTCAGCGTGGTGGATGACCGGAGCGGTGTTGCTTATCAGGAATACCGGTGTGTGTATGGTGAGGATGCTGAGTCAGCGCTGCGTTTTCTCTTTAACGCCATGGCACCAAAGGCCAGGACTGATTTTCCTTTCCAGGGCCGCCCGAAAATGTTGTATCTCGATAACGGCCCGGTGGCCAAAAGCCACGTGTTTCAGAATGTGATGCAGTCCCTGAAGGTTGACTGGCTGACGCATACTCCTGCAGGCAAGGATGGCACCCGGACGACAGCCCGTTCCAAAGGTAAAGTCGAGCGCCCTTTCCGGACCGTCAAGGAAGCCCATGAAACCCTGTACCATTTCCATAAACCGGAGACGGAGCTGCAGGCCAACGAATGGCTCTGGAACTATCTGAGTCGTTATAACGCGCAGCGTCACCGTAGTGAGAAACATTCACGCCAGGAGGACTGGCTGGAAAATATCCCCCAGGATGGCATAAGAGATATGTGCAGCTGGGAACAATACTGTCGGTTCGCCCGGGAGCCTGAATCCCGCAAGGTGGGTATTGATGCGCGGGTAGCAATCGACGGTACCGTATGGGAAGTGGAACCTGATATGGCAGGCGAAACGGTCATCCTGCTGTGGGGGCTGTTTGACGAAGAGATATATGTGGAGTTTGCGGGTGAAACGTGGGGCCCTTATTATCCGGTGTCGGGTCCTGTTCCGTTACACCGTTACCGGACTTTCAGGCGTGGTAAAGCAGCGGAGCGGGCCGATCGTATCCATGCGCTGGCCCGACAGCTGAATATCCCCATCAGCGCTTTATCCGGCAGCGATCTCCGTATGATTAATGATGACACTCAGCGCATCAATGAGCTGCCGCATCAGCCCTTTGATACCCGAAAATTTGAATACCACTTTCCCACCGTTATTGCGGCAAAACTGGCTATTGCCGACGATCTGGCAACACCACTGGCCAGAATGTCGGATGAAGACCGGGCGTTTATCGACAGTATTCTGACTGAGACGCTTAACCGTAGTGAAGTACTCGCCCGCATCAGAGATTATTTTCGTAACAGACAATCAGGAGAAGACCATGCGGGTTGAAGTGATGGAGCATTATGGACTGGTTCAGTCAATTGAACTGGCGGGCTATTATGAAACCGCCCACCATAAGCAGCTGATGAAGGACATCAAGGGTGCGATACGCGAAGGGCGGCTGATTGCCGTCTGTGGCGTTGTAGGAAGTGGAAAAACAGTCACCCTGAGACGCCTGCAGCAACAACTGATGGATGAAAACAAAATTATTGTCGCCCGCTCACTGTCGGTGGATAAACAAAGCGTCCGGCTCGCCACGCTTATAAACGCCCTGTTTTATGACCTGGCACAGGATAAGCAGGTGCAGATCCCTAAACAGGGCGAGCGCCGCGAGCGGGAACTGCAGGAACTGGTTAAAAAAGGTAAGCGCCCGGTAGCACTGTTTGTTGATGAAGCGCATGACCTGAACGGTAATACATTAACGGGGCTCAAACGGTTGATGGAAGTGGTTGAGGATGGCGGAGGACGGTTATCTGTCGTTCTGGCCGGTCATCCAAAACTGCGTAATGACCTGCGTCGTCCGACGATGGAGGAAATTGGTTATCGTACTGATATTTTTACGCTGGACGGGATCACCGGCAGTCAGCGCGAGTATATCCAGTGGTTGCTGAAAACCAGTACCGGTAAGGGTAAGCCGGAAGATATTCTGACTACCGAAGCTGTCGACCTGCTGGCGATGAAACTGCGAACACCGCTGCAGGTGCAGTTGCACCTGACACTGGCAATGGAAGCAGGATACCAGACAGGTGAAAAACCGATTACCGCCACGCTGGTTGAGTCTGTGCTGTCACGTCAATTGGATGACCTGGAGCCGACACTCACGCGGCATGGTTACCGTCTGAAAGACATGGTGGAGCAGTTTGATGCAAAACCTGCTGAAATCAGGGCATTATTTAACAATCAGTTGGATCCGGGCCGTACAGCGGAACTGCGCGACAGAATGCTGGCGGTCGGTTTACCGATATGACGATGTCTATTTGCAATTATTGTGAGCCCAGCGAAATGGATTGCGAGCCGGGCAGGATAAATGCGAGCCCATTATCACTTAATGTGAGCCGGTGGCATTTTTCATTTGCAGTTAATGTGAGCCGAAACTGGCGCTGATTGCGAGTCGGAGGGATTTCGATTGCGAGCCGTTACAGATATTGATTTTCAATGCCCGGAAGCAGTCTTGCAAACACTCTACTCCCGAATTGAACATGGTATTTTTGGTTATAGCGAACGCGACGATCTCTATTATCAAGCAGCAATAGACTGGTTTTCAAGGCGTCATAAACTGACCTTGCACCGCGATTGGTTTACGTCGATAGAAGGCGTCATACCCGGATTGGCTTTACTGATACAGATGCTCAGTAAACCGGGGGAAGGTGTCGTTGTGCAAGGGCCCTATTATGCTTCATTCGCCAAAATTATTACTATGAACGGCAGGATGGTGATTGAAAACCCGCTTCTTGAAAGTCTGGAAGGTTATAAAATTGATTATGATCATCTGGAACAGATATTGGAGCAACACAGACCGCCTCTGTTATTGTTATGTAACCCACATAATCCTACTGGTAGATGCTGGAATAGTGACGAACTACTCCAGATATTAATGCTTTGTAAAAGGTACGGGACGACGGTAATTTCCGATGAAATTTGGGCTGATTTAATTTTACCGTGGGGGAAATTCACCTCAATACTGCATCTGGGGAATGAATGGCATGACAATGTCATTGCCGCTACCTCAACAAGTAAAGCATTTGGACTTTCATCACTCCGTATATCGAATTTTCTCATTCCCAATCTTGAACTTCGACGTTCCTTTATCGATCGGTTGAATGCGCATGGACTAGATGTATTCAATGTCCTATCGATGACTGCGGCTACAGCCGCATATCAATATGGGGATGTATGGCTTGATGAACTACAGCATTATCTGGCAGAAAACCGTTGTTGGTTTGAGCAGGCTTTAACGTCTGTTGTTCCCTGGTGTCGAATGACCAAAGCGGAAGGTACATATCTGGCTTGGCTGGATTGTCGTGATTTAGGCTTGGATGATGATGCTTTGCAACGTGCTTTATTACAAAAAGCCAAAATAGCCGCTTCAATGGGATCGAATTTTGGTAATCATGGGAAAGGATTTATCAGAATAAACTTAGGTTGTCCCCGAGAATATCTTGAAAAGGCAATCACTGGTTTAGTTCAGATAACATCATAAAATAAAAAGGTAAATAGCACTGTATTAATTCTATGTTCATACCTGAAGCTTTCCACAAGAAAAGCTTCAGGTAATGAGTATCCTCTCATTGATTTTTATATGAGAAGTTCATATTAATTTTGAAAATGACAACTCATTTAAAATATCTACTCGGCCATATTTCGCAAGGATCACAATTTAAAGCGGCAGCAATAAGTCGTTCGCCTTTGGGCCACGGACGGTGCAGCGCATTACTTAAGGTAGATGATGCAAGTCCCGCCTCTCTTGAAATAGCAGATAACGACGTTCCCCGTTTTTTAAGTCCCGCAATAATATCCGCTGGGTGCCAGTCGTTTTTTACAATCATTCCTTTCTTCTCTCCTCAGTTTGGTTATTCAAGGTGCTATATTCATACTCTCTCTTCAATTTGATATTTTTATATTTCTACAGCTTTTTCCCTGAGTCCGCGCAGGCGCAGAATGTTAAAAAATAGCTGTACTAAGACATTAAACCCCGCCAAGTACAGCCAAATATTCTCCGAATATAAAATTGTCTAACGACAAAAATGTTATTAAATGAACTCTGATTGTTCAAAATTGAACTTTAAATGTTCAGAAATGTTCTTTTTAGATCACTAATATATTCAAAAAGTTTAGTTGTTTTTGGAAATGTTGTAACCGGATGAAATACTTTAATGAATGTCTTAAGCTTTTCAGTTACAGGAATGACACCAACTCAGTTAGCTCAGCGAATTAATAAGACCATTAATCTTAATGAGTTGCAAAGTTATGTATGTTCAATTTTTTAAAAACTTCTTAACTAATAAAATAAATCATATAAATTATCATTGTTTAAAACAATAACCTTGTTTATATTTTATAGTGCTTATAATGTTGTCGTAAAATTAATAAAAATACACTTTTTGGCTGGATGATTGTTGTGCTGTATTATATAGTTAAGCTGTCTCAGTTATAATTAAGGTAACAATTCATTCAGATAATGCTTTAATGATAACTCAGTGGTCACTATGTCAAATATAATAAAGGAACGATGACATGAATAATAAGTTAATCATTTCACCTCAAGTTATTAACACATTGGCAATCAGTAACGATCCTTGGGGAATAAAAGATAAAAATTCCTGTTTTATTTATGGCAATAAAGCGCTGAACTCCATCAAAGGTTTTTCTGATTCATTTGATTTCGAAGGGCTTTATGATGATGAGCTTCCTTGGGATGGTGCCGAGTTTGCAAAAGAATATATTCATCATGACCAAAAGGTAATGAAAGAAGAAAAATCATATGTTTCACTCGAAACCCATATTTGGGGAGAAATAAGAACCTTATCCTCCTATTTCTGTGAAAAACAACCTATTTATCATGAAAATGGTGATTGTCTTGGAATTATCTATCACTTGTGGAAAGCTCAAGATTATTCATTAACACGTTTATATCATGGAAAACTCCCCGCTTCCATTATATTTCAACCACCGACTCATTTATTTACCCAACGGGAATGGGATGTCATTTTTCTCTCTTTACATAAATATACCAGTAAACAAATTGGTAGAATATTAAATATTTCCTACCGTACTGTTGAACACTATACGGCACAAATATACAGAAAAGTTGGTGTTAGATCTGCTCGGCAATTGGAGGAATACTGTCGCTTTAATAATTATGATCTTTATGTACCAGAAAGATTTTTACGCCCTGAAAGCAGTATTTTTGTTTGAATCTCAAGTCCTGGCAATGTTCACAAGAGGAAATGGATGAACTGAGTTGTCGTTATGTATTACATTGATCGGAACAAGCGAACATGACCAGCACACTATGATCTTTTTTACTACCCGTTTAAGGAAGGACGGGGCAATCAATACCGGGCTAAACAAAATTGAACGCTTGTGGCAATTATTACATGAAACAGTAACACTAAATCATTGTTGTCAGTATATGTGGCAGTTACTTAAATTAAATATGTGGAAGAGTTCATAGAAAGCGTTTTCGTTGCAACAACAATCTGGAGTGAAAAAATAAGTGTACCACCATATGGAAGCTTATTTAGTTTATCCAGTCGGACCGGTAGGTCTACTCAGCTCCCCCTAATCCCCACTTCAGGTGCAAAAATTAATCACGACAATACATCCGAAAAAGTCTAGCCAAATGTTCTCCTGCGGGAGTTAACTTTGTATCTCTGCGTTGAACAAGGCAAAAAGTTGCAAACGGAAGCTCCTCTTTAAGGTTTAACGCCACAAATTGCTGGTTAAACAGAGTCTCATCAACCACATCCACAGCTACAATAGTCACAAAGTCACTTTCGGAGACTAAACTCATGCAAGCCATTAATGTTTCACACGTGACACTAAAGACAGGTGGATTATCCAGCGATGTAAACATCTCAAATAACCTGCGATAGTAGGTGCCTTTCGGTGTTGGCATGGTCCAGTCACAATCAATTAATTCGTCTAAAGAGGTTGCATTCACTTTTGGATGCCCTTTTCGTACAATCACTTTGTACTCTTTTTCCATCAATTTTTCGAAGCTCAATTCTGCATCTAAGCTACCGGGATAATAGGTGTTCACGGTAAAATTCAGTTCACCTTGTCTGAGCTGAGGTAGCATAGTCAATAACTGTCCCTCAACAATTCTTAATTTTACTGTAGGATAATCACGGTGAAACTGTGTAATCACCTTTGGCATAATCGTACGTGCAATACTGCCAGCTACGCCAATATTGACTACACCACCGATCAAGCCAACTCGTTGTTGAATATCTTCCTGTGCAATTCGAAGCTCCTCAAGTATCAAACAGGCGCGTTGTAAAAAACTTTTTCCACACTCTGTCAAATGAATACCTTGGTTACTGCGTATAAATAATTTTGCACCAAGTGAATCTTCTAGTTCGCGAATCGATTTAGTCAAAGCAGGTTGTGAGAGTAACAGAAACCGACTAGCCGCTCTGATACTGCCATGACGGTAAATTTCAACAAAAGCGCGCAGTTGATTGAGTTTTATTGGTGTCGTCATTTTTCTCTCTTGCGATAACTTTTAATTATATAGATAAAGATAATTGTATCTTACTTGAACAAAATTTATTGTATACATTAAAAATCAGTAATGAAAAATCGGGCTGTATTTAAATTTAAAATTCAACAAAAATATTTTTAAATTATTAAAACAATAAAATTTTAAAAAATAAACTAGTTCAATCAAAATTAAATAAATATTTTAATAAAATCAATCTTGGTGAAATAAACCAAATATATTTTCTTCTCCGCGATAACTAAAAGAGATAATTATTATGGGCACTTTATTAAGTGAATCTATTCAGCAAATTGCTAAACAATTACGAAACTGGCGTCGCGATTTCCACCATTTTGCTGAATCAGGCTGGTTCGAATTCAGAACAGCAACGATTGTGGCGGATGAACTGCACCGTCTGGGTTATAGCCTGAAAATGGGAAAAGATGTTATCAAGGCTGATGCACGAATGGGCTTACCTTCAAAACAGGCATTACAAGCGCAAGAACAGCGTGCTATTAAACAGGGCGCTCTGACTGAATGGCTACCCCATTTTTCAGGCGGGTTTACTGGCATTGTCGCGACACTCGATACCGGAAAACCTGGACCAACCTTGGCTTTTCGGGTGGATATGGATGCGCTTGACCTGAATGAGGAACAAACTCACGTGCACCGCCCTTATGCTGAAGGCTTTTCCTCTTGTAATACACATATGATGCATGCCTGTGGTCATGATGGTCACACAGCGATTGGATTAGGACTCGCTTGTATATTGAAAAAATATGAAAGCCAACTGACTGGAAAAATCAAACTGATTTTTCAGCCTGCGGAAGAAGGAACTCGTGGTGCAAAATCAATGGTTGAAGCGGGCGTTGTCGATGATGTTGATTTCTTTATCGCTATTCATATCGGCACTGGTGTACCTCAAGGCGAATTGGTCTGTGGGAGTAATAATTTTCTTGCTACCACCAAAATCGATGTCACTTATCGTGGTGTTGCCTCGCATTCTGGTGCAAAACCAGAAGCGGGAAAAAATGCACTGTTAGCCGCAGCACAAGCAACCTTAGGACTGTATGCTATTTCTCACCACAGTGAAGGCAGCTCACGTATTAACGTCGGAGTGTTACAGGCAGGCATTGGCCGTAACGTTATTCCTGACTATGCATTAATGAAAGTGGAAACTCGCGGTGAAACTAATGAGGTCAATGCATTTGTCTACCGTCAAGCTCTCAATATTATTGAAGGTGCGGCAAAAATGCAGGGGGTTGAATATGGAATACAATTAATGGGTGCCGCTCAAAGTAGCCAACCTAGCCTGGTATGGGTCGATTTCATTTATCAACAGGCTCAACAATATATCCCAGAGCTTTCATCTGTTGTCAAAAGCCGTCAGCAAGCTGCCGGATCGGAGGATGCGACCTATTTTATGGAACGAGTCAAATCGAATGGTGGTCAAGCCACTTACCTTATTTTCGGTACAGCACTCAGCGCAGGTCATCATAATGAACGGTTTGACTTTGATGAAAACGTGATGACCACCGCAGTGAAAACATTAGCCACTATCGCTCTTAACCTACCTGATTTCGGAGTTCATCATGAATAACTCGTTGATTGAATTCATCAATGAATACATTGAGCAACGCCAAAGTGATTTTACTTACCTTAGCGATAAGATTTGGGAGCACCCTGAGACCAATTTTGAAGAAAACTTTTCTGCTGAACTGCTCGCAAATGCGTTAGAAAATGAAGGGTTCGTTGTTCAGCGTGGGGTAGGCAATATTGAGACCGCGTTTATCGCCAGTTATGGCAGTGGACACCCTGTGATTTCTTTACTTGGTGAGTATGATGCGCTGGCTGGTTTAAGCCAAAAAGCAGGCTGTTGTGAACCTAATCCTATGGTTAAAAACGGTAACGGTCATGGGTGTGGACATAATTTACTGGGGACAGCCGCACTCGCTGCGGCATTTACAGTGAAAGCCTGGTTGCAAAAAAATCAACAAATTGGAACTGTACGGTTTTACGGTTGCCCGGCGGAAGAAGGGGGTTCCGGCAAAACATTTATGGTCCGGGAAGGTCTTTTTGATGATGTTGATGCAGCAATTACATGGCATCCTGAATCATTCAGTAGTGTATTTAATGTCCAGTCTCTGGCAAATATCCAAACAGCATTTCATTTTAAAGGAGTTGCTTCACACGCCGCCAATTCCCCTCACTTGGGTCGAAGTGCTTTAGATGCAGTCAGTCTGATGAATGTGGGTGTTCAATTTCTTCGTGAACATATCATTCAGGAAGCACGAATTCATTATGCAGTGACTAATACCGGTGGTGTGTCACCTAACGTTGTACAGGCTGATGCCGAAGTTTTATACCTTGTTCGCGCCCCACAACTGGATCAGGCTCAAGATATTTATCAACGAGTCATTGATATTGCTAAAGGTGCTGCCTTAATGACCGGCACGCAATTGAATATTCGCTTTGATAAGGCGTGTTCAAACTATATTCCTAACCGCACGATGGAAAGAGTGATGTATCAGTATATTCAAGCCTTTGGTATTCCCGAATATACTGATGAGGAATGCCAATTTGCCGAAAAAATTCATCAAACACTGACAAAAGATGATTTACGCAATGCCAAACTCAATGCAGCGCGAACAGCGGGCGAAGAGGGTAAACGCTGGAGTGAGCGACAAGGGGAAAAAGTACTGACAGATGAAGTCTTACCCTATATAGAATCGCAAGAGTTACTGTATGGATCTACCGATGTCGGTGATGTCAGTTGGGTAACACCCACAGCGCAATGTTTCAGTCCCTGCTTCGCCTTTGGCACACCACTGCATACTTGGCAATTAGTCGCACAAGGGCGTTCATCCATTGCTCACAAAGGGATGTGTCTTGCCGGGAAAATTATGGCCGCCACCGCACTTAAATTATTAATAGACCCTGCTCTGCTAGCAGAGGTCCAGTTTGAGTTCAAACACCAACGGGATGAGCATCCCTATCAGTGTCCTATTCCGCCCGATATTAAACCATCACCTTTGAAATAACTTTGCTTCGATAAATACTGGCTTGCTTACAGCGGCAAGCTAGCAGCTAGCGTTCAGTCATTTACATAATCAAAAAATAATAACGACAGCAAACACAAAGGAAAAAATCATGAGTGAAACAACTATCCCTGTAAATAAGAGCCCAGGACGTATTCTTGGTTGGATCGAAAGAGTTGGAAATAAAATTCCGAATCCTTTTATTTTATTTATCTATTTAATAGCTGTTTTAATGATAGCGACTGCTATTTTGTCTTGGTTTGACTTGGCCGTAAAAAACCCTACAAATGGAGAGTTCATTAGAGTTAAAAACTTACTTAGCGCCGAAGGATTACAGTGGATCCTGCCTAATATCGTTAAAAATTTCAGTAACTTCACACCACTTGGAGCAATATTAGCTTTGGTCATTGGTGCAGGGCTGGCAGAAAAAGTCGGTCTGTTACAAACCCTGATGTATAAAATGGCTTCTGGTATTAATAAACGTTACGCCAGCTATATGGTGCTATTTATTGCCTTTTTTAGCCATATTTCTTCGGATGCCGCACTTGTTGTCATGCCTCCATTAGGTGCGCTAATTTTTATTGCGGTTGGTCGCCACCCCGTTGCTGGCCTACTGGCCGCTATTGCTGGTGTTGCTTCAGGATTTACGGCGAACTTATTGATTGTCACTACCGATGTGCTGTTATCTGGTATCAGTACTGAAGCGGTTAAAATGCTTGATCCCAACTTACACGTCAGTGTCATCGATAACTGGTATTTTATGGCAACATCAGTGATTGTACTGACGATTGCAGGCGCTATCTTAACGGATAAATTTGTTGAGCCACGCCTTCCAGCATGGAAAGGAAGTCACAATGAGAAGTTAGCAAAGCTCACGCCACAACAAAATCGCGGGCTGCTAATGAGCGGTCTATCTGCACTAATTTTCATCGGTATTGTTGCGTTGCTAGTTGTTCCCGAAAATGCACTACTGCGTGATCCACAGACTGGCTCAATCATTCCATCGCCATTCATAAAAGGGATCGTGCCAGTCATTATTTTGTTTTTCTTCGTGGTTTCGATTACATATGGCGTTTCCACAAAACAGATAAAAAAGTCTAATGATATTCCAGACTTACTCGTTGATCCCATGAAAAACATGGCTGGCTTCATTATAATGGTCTTCCCTCTGGCTCAATTTGTTGCCTTCTTTAACTGGAGCAACATGGGCAAATTTATGGCGGTAGGGCTAACCGATATGCTAGAAGCCTTGGGTATGACAGGTGTTCCTGCCTTCATTGGATTAATGTTTTTATCTGCCTTTTTGTGTATGTTCATCGCAAGTGGTTCTGCCATTTGGTCGATTCTGGCACCTATTTTTGTTCCCATGTTTGTCCTGCTTGGCTTTCACCCTGCCTTTGCACAGATCATCTTCCGTATTTCTGATTCCGCAGTATTACCGTTGGCACCGATGTCACCTTTTCTACCGCTTTTTTTGGGGTTTCTTCAACGGTACTATAAGGGGGCTCAGCTAGGTACTTATTACACGTTGGTATTACCTTATCCGCTGGTGTTTTTTGCCGTTTGGATATTGCTGCTTATAGGTTGGTATTTTGCTGGATTGCCCATTGGGCCAGGTATTTACCCTACATTGCTGTAACCACCATAAAGGAGGAAGAGTGGTGGTCGAATGAAAGCGTCATTAAATGCACTTTCTATATCTGAACCCAACAGGGTGGCAAAAATGAATCGCTTTTTTGCCGATTGTTGAAATGTTTTTCTATACCCTATGGATTTCAAGATGCTTCGCGACGGTAAGGGAGAGAATCCCCGGGAGCATAGATAACGATGTGACCGGGGTGAGCGAGTGCAGCCAACAAAGAGGCAACTTGAAGGATAACGGGTATATTTATATTCAACCTTATTGAAGGTCATATATGAGTCAAATCACCCCTCAGTTAACAAATATGTGGGACAAAAGTCATGAATCATGGTTTGTAAAAGATAAGAAGCTTCGTTTTATATATGCCAATAAAGAATTTGTTAAATTAAGTAAGTTACCTGAAGACTCTGATATCATGGGATATTCTGTTAAAGAATTATCGACGCCATTTAATTATCTTGCTCACTTTTTTGAAGAACATGATCGTAAAGTCTTACAGTCTATGCAACGAGTATCATCTATTATTGTGGCTCATCTTAAAAGCAATGGTCAACAGCTTAATCCTTGTCTCTGTGAAAAATACCCATTGATGGATGAAAAGAATCAATGTATTGGAATAATTTGTCACATTAAAAGAATAAATCATTTTTCAGTACATCATTATATTAAAAATGATACAACTATATCTGTTAAGCTTAGACCACCTAATAATATATTGACAGAAAAAGAATGGATAGTGATCTTTTTATTCTGCCGTGGAATCAGTAATCAATGTATCGCTAATGAAATGAAAATTTCATGTCGTACTTTGGAAAAGTATTTCCAAAGTATCTATGAGAAATTATTAATCGGATCAATTATTGAGTTGAAACTGTTTTGCGAAAAAAATCATTATGATCTTTATATTCCACCAAAATACTTTAAATCTATGAGCCATTTTTTTCTGGATTAAGAGTGAACACTGGGAGCCTTAATAAATTATTATGTGCGTGCAATTTTTAACTGGAAAAATAAATCACTTAAATAATCTTCAATAAAAAACAATATTTTTTCTTATATTGTTTGGTATTTATAATACCATAATAAAATTAATAAACATACAGTCTTTGGCTGGATAATTGTTATGCTACATTATATAGTTAAATTATTTTTTGTATCATCAGAAAACAATTCATTCAGATAATGACTAAATGATAATTAAGGAGTTACTATGTCAAATATAAGAAAAAAAACCAATCATATTACGCCACAATTAACGCTGATGTGGGATAAAAGCGATGAACCTTGGGGAGCCAGAGATCGCGAATCAAGATTTATTTATGCTAACCCTGCTTTTTATCAACTGCTCAACCTTCCTGAATATTTCGATATTATAGGGCTATCTATGGGGGAATTATCCTTGCCTATTGCCGAATATGCAGAAGAATTCCATCGTCAGGACCAAAAAACCATTCAAACTATGCAACGCGTCACTTCACTGGAAACACATCAGTTTGGGGAGCATAACATTAAACAAACTTATATTTGTGATAAATTTCCACTTTATGATGAGAATAATGATTGTATTGGGATCTTCTTTCATATGTATAAAACTCAAGATTTTTCTGTTTCGTACTATTATGAAAAAACTCCTCCGGCAACACTGGCATTCACCCCACCTAATGACACACTGACGCAATTTGAATGGGAGGTTCTCTTTCTAACTCTGTGTTCATTAGATGAAGAGAAAATTAGTGAAGAATTAATGATAAGTTCCGAAGATGTGATTAATCATATCCAATCAATTTACCAAAAATTCAATTTTCCTTTACATGCAGAATTAAAAGATTTCTGTAAAGAAAATAAACTTGATCTTTATATTCCAGCAAGATTTGTCACTATTGGCAGTAGAGAGTTAAATTGATTATAAAATATCAAGAATCTAACTTTAAGGCTAGCGAAAAAAGGAGTAGTAACATGGATAATAAACTAATTATTTCACCTCAAGTCATTAATACAATGAAGCAAAGTAATGAGCCTTGGGGGATCAAAGATAAAAATTCATGCTTTATTTATGGCAATAAGGCACTTAAACATCTTGAAAACCTTCCTGCCTCATTTGATTACGAAGGGTGGTATGATTATGAACTTCCTTGGAGTGGCGCTGAGTTTGCAAAAGAATTCGTTCTTCATGATCAAAGTGTAATGAAGAACAAAGAAAGAGTATGTTCGCTTGAAACACATATGTTCGGGAATGATAAATTCTTGTCATCTTATTTTTGTGAGAAATATCCATTCTATAATGATGAATACGAATGTGTAGGCACATTACTTCATTGCTATAAAGTCGAAGATTTCTCATTTACCCGTTTGTTTCGTGGAAAACTGCCAGCGTCAATATTATTTCAACCGCCGACAGATTTATTTACTAAGCGGGAGTGGGATGTTATTTTCCTCTTGTTAGAAAAATATACCGGTAAGCAAATCGGTAGAATGTTAAATATTTCCTATCGTACTGTTGAAAACCATATTTCGCGTATATACAAACGGATTGGTGTCCACTCTAGTTATCAATTGGAAGAATATTGTCGCACAAATGATTATGATCTCTATGTACCAGAAAGATTTGTACATCCAGAAAGTAGAATATTTCTTTAATTCATAAATTACAAAATTTTTACTCTTTTTATTCTGTATGGGGTTGTACGCCTGACAATGGCATTCGGTTAAACTCTTGCCGAGGCATCAAAAGAATTCCATCGGGTTCTGGGACGCATAGATTTTCGTGGATAGTGCCTCCCAGGCCTCACCTGTATCCTCGTTCAACAAGAGTAGTGGCAAGAATATATTCACCATTTCGGTCAATATGCTTTATTAGTCTTAACGTTAAGCATGGGAATTCTGAAAGAAGGTTTCTCTTTCTAAGATCTGACTTTACCGCTTCCGATGGCGTATAACTAACAATAAGATCATCTGAATTACTGTCAGAAAAATCTCTAATAGTCTTATTCCTGTTTCCCTCCTGTACTCTAAATACGGCATTCAGATTGTTTTGCATTACTTGATATAAGCTGATAGGTGAAGTAGCAATACGGGTGCGCGAGTTAGTTCGTCAGACATGTGAAGCATTTGAAATCAGGATATTAAAAGGGGTCGTGAGCAAAGATCATGTTCACATACTGGTGAGTAGTCCCCCGACATTATCTCCCTCAGAAATCATGAGGAGACTGAAGGGAAGGACAGCGAGTAAGTTGTTTGAAGAGTTTTCGCATCTAAAGAAACGCTACTGGGGTCAGCATTTTTGGGGCAGAGGCTATTTTTGTGCGACGGTGGGTCAGTTAACGGAAGAGATGATAAAGGCTTATCTGGAGCATCATTTTGAACCAAACCCGGATGATAACTTCAGGATGGACAATTGACGCATCGTTCAGCCGATGCGTATCCGGACTTTCAGTCCGTTAATCACTAACCCACCGACTTTAGTCGGTGGTTGTTGAGTTCCTCCGGCTTAACCTGGTTGGCCGCAAGGAACTTGGAAACTTCGTTATAGATTACGCTGTCTGGCGCGGCCATTTCTTAAATACCGGCCATCAGATCTTCAAGGCTCTTATACATATTATTTCTCGCACCTGCACATGATGTGTTCACTATCGTTCGTAAGCGTTTTTTCAGCAAGTATGTTCCAGCGCAACATTTTATACCATTCCATCTCGATCTGTAAAATTATCGTATTACAGTAATTATCATAATTACTGTAACGGAGTTGCTGGTTTTCTTGTTTTTGCTCTACTTATGAAAATGTACCTTTGCAAAAGTAGAGTTTCTGACATAATAAGGGGACCTCAATCCCCCTGTTTTGATGGAGCCGCATCCGTGGAGGGGGGGGGGAAATATACGGCTCGTAACCTTTGGTATCAGGGAGATAGCTTTATTCGGTATGAAAAATGGCAATAACTGCACCGGCAGTACAATAGTTCTGTCAGAACAATCCCCCATGAGTGAGTTGGCTGCCAGTTCAACTGCCCTGAACCAGATCCAAGATAACCCAGCCGTTGCATATCTGATCAGTCTCGGTTCGAAGCGTAGCAGGCAAGCGATGGGGTATTTTCTCAATATCATTGCTCGTATGATTGGGTATCAGGACCTTGGGGACTGTGCCTGGAGTGCGCTGAGACGACACCACGTTCAGGCGGTTCTTGAAATGCTGCGGGATGCCGGGAAGGCTCCGGCCACAATCAATACTTACCTGTCGGCGCTTAAAGGGGTTGCCCTTGAAGCATGGACCATGAAACAGCTCGATACCGACAGTTTTCAACATATTAAACAGGTGCGATCAGTTAAAGGTTCCCGTCTGCCAAAAGGTCGGGCACTGGATAAGAAAGAGATAAGGGCGTTGTTTTTCACATGTGAAACTGATCGCAGTTCAAGAGGACTCAGAGATGCCGCCATCATGGGTGTGCTTTTGGGATGTGGGCTGCGACGCTCGGAAGTCGTTGCGCTGAGTTATGAAAACATTATTTGTCGTGAGCAGGCATTAAAAGTACGGGGTAAAGGTAATAAGGAACGCCTTTCTTACATGCCTGCCAGTACTTGGGAACGACTGATGAAATGGGTAGAGGAAGTCCGGGGAGACTACCCTGGACCGCTTTTCCCTCGGATTCGTCGCTTCGATGATGTCACTAACAATCGGATGTCAGACCAGGCGATTTATCATATTCTTGATACCCGGCGAGTCGAAGCCGGCCTAGATAAATTTGCGCCACATGATTTGCGCAGGACGTTCGCCTCCGCCCTACTCGACAACGGAGAGGATCTAATCACAGTGAAAGATGCGATGGGACACGCCAGTGTTGCGACAACACAGAAATATGACCGGCGCGGGGATGAGCGTTTAAAGAAGGCCAGCCAACGGCTCGACATAATGGACTGAGCATGAAAGAAAACCAACTTGAACAAGCAAGAACGGAAGCGATAGCGGCTGATAAGTGTTTTTCAAAAGGCCGGCTCCGAGACGAATTTAGGATGAAACCAAAGCCAGACGCGGAGCCTGTTGCGTTCTACAAAAACGGCTATGGTGGAAAACTTGGAGTGTACCGGATTGCTGACTGTTTGCCGATGCGAGCCAGATGCAGCTCACCCACCACGGTTAAGCAAGCTCGGGCTCAGGCCATTCTGTCGCTCAGAGCAAAGATGGGAAGCAACCTCGCAAAAGCTTCGGCGTTAGCTGGCGACTGGCTGGGTCTGGCTCCTCTCGTGCTCGATACTGAGACCACTGGCCTTGGGCATGACGCCCAGGTGATTGAATTGGCAGTAACCGACATAAGCGGTGACGTCCTCCTTAATACCAGGTTGCGGTCAACGATCAGGATTGAGCCTGAGGCGACGGATGTTCATGGTATACACGATGTAGACCTGATAGCTGAACCCACATGGCCGAAGGTAGCTCCGTTACTTTCTCAGATCCTGCTGTCTCGCCATGTGGTGATATTCAAGACAGCCGTCTTTTGAAGCAAACTGCTGCGGCATTTGGCGATGAGTTCTCTTGGTGGGATGACAGTAAATCGCTCTATGCAATGATGCTTGCGGCTGACGCCTTTGCCTTTGGCCCAACGAATCGATATGGCACCATCTCTTTGATGGCATGATGATCATTTTCTTATGGCAAAAATTACGGCATTTCCTACCCCGGCGGGATTGGGTTTCCCCAAAATCATGCTTAATGATTTTGAATTTGATGCCGGAGACCGTTTTATCTACGAGTACAACTTTTTCAAGCCCTAGCTTCATGACATCCGTATTGAAGCTATTCTCACCAATTCTAATCTGAAATCCCCTTTTTGTTTGGCCGGGAATAGAATGCCTGGGGCAACATTAGCGGATGAAAATGCTAAGACACTATCATTATTTAACTCGATTATTCATGCTGATGAAACGACTGTTGGGTCTACCCCCATATATGATCCTTGGTTCATTGATGACTGTTGCCTTTTGGGTATGGTCAATCGCGGTCGAGAAGGATGTTGATTAGCTCTGGGTCATCATCGAAGTAGCCTTTCTCTCCGAAACCAAATTCATCCTCAAGGAGAGTGCACACATTGATCGACGCTTGGCGTGTATCGCCCTTTACTGCTCTGATAACGGTCTCAATCTGTTGCCGCAGTGTCGGCGCTTGCAACTCGCCCTGGACCAAGTTTTCCGATGTAGGTGCCATTGCATTCCGCTCCTGGCTATATTTTGGGTATGCCTAACTTGGCTATCATCCCACAAATAGCCAAAAACTCCAAGCGGCAATGTAAATTGACTAGCTCCCAGCCTTTTCTTCAGGTCATAGGAAGACTTTTTGGGCGTTCGGTTCGTCCAAGTAAACAATTTTTCCTGCCGCAGGTTTACATATTTCCTGAAAATTATCGTGGCCTGCCACCGCATACTGATGCATCGGACAAACGAGATTTAGCAATGATATTTTATATTGCTCAGGGATGGGATGAAGAGTGTGGCGGAGAGTTGCGCGTACTGAATAGTGATAAATCGCCTTATCTGGTTTTTCCACCGGTTTATAACTCTATGAGCTGTATGGAATTATTTGAAAAATCATAGCACGAAGTTTTACCCGTCAAATCCAGCTGGATAAGAAAAACCCTAATTATTGATTATCTTTAAAAACATGGGGGTGATTTACCTCCATCAGATTTAACGAACTAGGGGCTTCGGTGCCGGTTACCCAGATATTATATTAATATTATTAGTACAATATAATAGGATATAAACATATTATATAAAGAGAAAACAAAACAATATGATTCAACGGTCAGCAGAACAGAAACGCGCGGATTGGCACAAATTTTATACATACGAAAAGCAGTTTCTTGAATATGTCACTGACAACAGCATCTATCTCCACAGCATAGAATAAAGTTGTCAGAAAGATTTGTTCAGTATTATTCACATGTTAATCCTACCTCAGCTACAGTTCTGGCTTGACCTTTAACGCTTCCACGTAGAGCAAGACTCGTTCCGACTAGATAGTTTCCGAAGTGTTGGGTACCTTTGCAGGCGTGACGTTACACCGTAACTTTTTCTATCTTTTCTTCGGTAAGGCAGGTTTCAATTCTATACTTGTCATTGCAATATTTATGATAATTATGATAATTATCATAAATATTGCAATTCCAGAAAGGAGTATCACTATGGCCCATAAGCTTATTGAAGCTATAGACGTTGCCGAGGCAGCAAAAGAACTGGTTGATGCAGGTAAGCGCCCAACAGTCATTGCCATCAGAGCTCTGCTTAAAAAGGGGAGTTACACTACTATCTCTAACCACCTCAAACAGTGGGCAAAAGAAAACCCCTTCGAAGATGAGCCTGTAGAAGTTGTTTTGCCAGAGTCAGTAGTCAGTGATGCTGAGCTTTTTCTCCGGAAGATTTACTTGGTTGTAAAGGCCAGAGCTGATGAGCAATTGGAACAGGAACGGGAAGTTCTTCGGCAAAGGGAGGCGGAGTTTCATGAAGACATGCAACAAGCTGTTGACGTGGCTGATGAAGCCACGGAACGAGTTGAGTTGCTAGAGGAACAGCTTGAAGAGCTGAGCAAAAAGAAGGCCGAAACTGATGCTTCGCTTGTTCAGGCCGACAAGTCCCTGTCGCTCAAGTCAGCCGAGCTAGAGCGATTGTACACTGACGCGGAAAAGCAGGAAAAGCACCTGGCTGAATTGGAGGCAAAGTTAGAGATTAAGACCACTGAACTCATTCGCGCCCAAGATCAGTTTGAACAGACAAAAGAGAAAAATAGCTCCTTAAGCCAAAAATTTGCAACTATAGAAGATGAATTGGCGGTGCAAAAAAGCAAAAATATTCAGCAGAACGAGAAGCTTCGATCCATGCAGGAACAGAACACCAGCCTTAAGGAGCAGCTCGAAAAAACGCAGGCCAAATTAACTGAAAATCAAGACTCCCTTGTTGCTGCCAAAGCTCATGGTGATGCCGCAAACAGAGAATGCCAACGCCTGACTGCTGAACGCGAAAAACAGGAAGGAAAACTCTCCGGTACCGAAGCAGACATCCGCAATCTGGTGCAAGAGAAAGGTGTCATGGCAGGTCAAATACAGGAAAAAGACCAACACGCCAAACAACTTGAGAAAAAATACGGTGATGCCCTTACCAAAATCTCCAAGCTAGAGCATGATCTCGCGAAGATCAGTAAAAAAAGCAAAGTTGGCAAGGAGGAGTAAAAGTAAAGGGATGAGTACTGTCCTGGTTACAACGTGTTCCACATTGCTAAGCTGGAGCACGACTACTAAGTTTATCGATACAACTGTAAAACACCCTCAAATAATCGGCTTTGGCCGCCTTAATGAGGGTAACCATCCCATTAAGTGTGGGACACTTATGCGGCAAAGGAACTAGTATAATAGGATAGTTACCTATTATACTTTAAAAATTCAAAATCGGTACTTACTGGTAGTTCAAGTCTTATAGCAATTTTCTCAAGTAAGTCAGCTCTTGGCTTCTTTGGGGTTGTTTTAAATACTCTGCAATCACTGTTGCCAACAAGAATAAATCCAAAGCTAATTTTTTTAGTATATTCTTCAGCATCAGTAGCTATTCCTGCCGTATATTGTCTTCCAGTTTTTCTCCGGGCAGTTATAGTTTTTGCGGTAAAGTGTTTGAAAAACTCTTGTCCGCTTACGCTTAGACACACAACTGAAATAAAACCTGGTCCGAAGTTTCTTTGCTCAATACTCGTTCTGGCACTCGCGAAACCCACTTTTTTTAATTTGGTTTCGTCTTTCTCTGTTAATGAAATTATATCATCTCTTTGTTTCTTCTCACCTAGTAACAGTATTTCCCGCAAAACCACGTCTTTAATGGGGCTTAATACAATAGATTGATAGGCGGTGTTTATAGATAAGCCAATACGATCAGCATATGAATAATACTGTACAAACCTAGCTGGTAGCTTTAACTTCTTGTTATCTTGTATGGCGTTTAAGTATAACTCACGAAGCTCTCTAATCTGCGACTCTAGCTTTTGTTCGTCACCGTGATGATAACCGATCCAACGTATCCAGCGTGGGGGTTTTTCTAATATTGCAGTCTGGGTGGTTATAATTGGGGTCAGTTTGGATATAGAAAATTATTGTACGGTAAGCCTGTTCAAAAAACAGGCTTACCTATAGCAATAGGGTGTACTCTTGCGCTATACGGCGTTTTCAGAGGATTTTGTCTAATCGGATAACCTAAACAATCCCTTACGTACCTCGATTGGTTAAAAAATGCGCTTAACGTACAAAAATTTCCGATCTCCAAACTCACCCCTTATTCACATATTTGGCGGTAGTCAAGCGAAAAATAAAGGATACTCCCAGAGTGTAAGAATATGTCTTATACTATAGAATATTAATTAATGATCTAAAGTTTCGCTGTCTACTCTTCGTCTCCTTTGTTACCGCCGGACACGCAAGACTCGCTACGTAGTGAGCTAGCTACCCTTCTACAGTGGGACTTTCACCCACAAGATCAGTGCAGCTTTGCCCAGCGCACTGGAAAAACCCCCAAAGACCGTTAAAAAGCTATTCGACGTGCAGGCTAGGTCTGAAGGTGCGAAACAGGAATTGGTAGAGGTCTATATCTTTTACAGCCCAATGATTACGAAAAAATTCATAATGGCTTAACATGTCAAGTGACTTACAATTCGCGTAAATCATGCTGTTGAGCATTGAAGGAACGTTCATATCCAAAGTGTATTCAAAAGATATATCCTTCCCAACAACTGTCGCACTATTTATTTTTCCAACATAAGCTAATTCTTTCCCTGTACCTTCTTGCATAAAGAGACAGGGAAGACGTATTAGTCGATCCAGAACTGGTTTACCATCCTGCTTGAACTGATCAGAAACGTGTTTATGGGTGTGCTCAAATACTCGGACAACGGCTATTGTTTCTATGTTATAGCGCCAATCGAATGGTAGCATAATGAGATTGAACATATCTCCTCCAGATTTTTTACATGAAATACATTTAGTCGGTCCTGAGAAATTTACCATAGGGAATGAATAGAGATTAGGCTAAAAAGAGCTATTCAGCAGATGCTATATTCATCTCTTTTGGTCTAGAAACATTCACGACTGGAAGATTGGGTAACGGGGGAGCGGTTGAGTAAACCCGCCAGTTACCCAGACGGGTCTACTCAATCCAAACCACTTTATCAATATTTTTATTCATCGTTATCTTCTCGTTTCATGATGAAGCCAGTATTTTATAAACCGTCGAACGACCTATTTTCAATTGCCTTGCGATCTCAGTCGCACCTATTCCTTGGTTGCGTAGGACGCGAACTTTTCCCCTGTCCACTGTCTGCTTACGCCCAAATTTGACCCCTTTGTCCTTGGCTTCTAAACGGCCTTCATTTGTACGCTCAAGTATCCTCTGTCGTTCAGCTTGGGCTACGGCTGACAGGATGGTAACTACCATTTTACCCATAGTGCCTATATGAACGCATCCCGTTTGCAAGACAAAAACCACGCTGACATCGACGGTAGGTTGCAGCTCTATATCCGGCCTTATTGCAGCCAAAACTGCGGGCCTCGATGTAATCCGCTGGCTTGCTCCTCATTCTCCTGACGAGCTTTATGCTCAAGGAACTATTCAGGTTTAGCAAGTCACGGTCTTACCTGTCTTTGTCATCGTTACCCTTGCCTCAGCAATCTTTCTGCATTCATCCTTGTTGTGTTACAAGTTAAAGTTGACCAGTGAAGCGCCTTAGTAAGGCCTAACACTGACGTAATCTTTTTGGTAGTCCCGTTGATGGGCAACCAGTGCCCAAACGGTACGAGCCAGCTTATTAGCCATGCCTACTATCGCTACACAGGCTGGGCGTCGTTCTTTCAGTTCTGTCACCCACGGCGACGGGGTTTTCGTGAGTAAGGTGGCTGCTCTAGCACCGTGAATAAACAGGGTTCTCAAGTAGGTATCTCCCCGTTTACTGATGCCCAGTAATTTGACCCTGCCTCCCGTTCCCGTTTGTTTCGGCACCAGGCCCAAATAGGCCGAAAATTCCCTGCCCGACCGAAACCCGCTGGGATCGCCCATCGTCGCGATGGCGGCTGTGGCAATTAAGACACCGACTCCGGGAATTTTCATAATTCGCTGACAATCAGCATTCTGCTTTGCCCACGCCGTCAGTTGTTTTTCCACCTGGTCAATTTGTTCATCGATTTCGTCCAAACGACGGTATTGTTCTTCAAGGAGTCCAAGCAGGAACGGAGCTAGTTTTTCCCTTAGCCGCTCAAGCACCTCCGGCATCGCTTTATCCAGTGAGGCTCTTCCCTTATGCACGGTTTCACCAAATTCCAGCAGTAAGCCATGCAACGCATTGATTTGCGAGGTTCTGAATTTCACTAGCTGGTAGCGCATCCGGTGTAACGACAAAATGGCCTGTTGTTCTTCGTTTTTGACGGCGACCGATTTACCGGGTTGCTGAACGGCCAGCCAAATAGCCCGGGCATCCTGAACATCGTTTTTGTTTCCCATCCGAAACGCTTTGACAAATTTAGCCTGAAGCAAACGGACTTCATGCCCCAGCTTTCTTAGCTCCCGTGCCCAATAATGCGCACCGCCACAGGCTTCCATGCCAATCAGGCAAGGCTCACGGTTACTGGAGAACGTTAAAAAGTCATTTCGCCTCAGTTGCTTATCAATGAGTTCACCGGTGTATTCATCAACAAAATGAATCTGCATCAAATGTTTTGCAATATCGACGCCAAAAGGTGTATGTTTCATGAGTGGATCCTCCAGTCATCAGGGAGCAACAGGCTCCCGCTTTTAGGCACTATAAGGCCGGAAATCTGTGAGGATCCACGCCTCATCTCTCAATTCCAGCACGGTACCAAAGGCCAAGTGGTTGGGATGGGTGAGTAGACCTATCCGGTCACCCAGATAGGCCCCTCCTCAGAACCGGACGTGCGGAACTACCGCATCCGGCTCCCGACAGATCCGTGTCCCACCACATATTCAGCGAGAACTGAACATTGAATGCGTTTTCCAGCGAGATGGATAACCCAGCATTTTCAGGATCAGATTCAGCTTTTTCCACGTCAGTCGGCGACGCCCACCTTGACGGTTGAACCATCTGTAGATTATTCGCGTACTTTGGTAGATAAACTGCCCGACTCGTCTCTGGTTGTCAGATATGCCGTGATAATTTATCCAGCCTCTGATCACCCTGATGACGATATTCAGGGTAAGCC
>NZ_JBHFKT010000048.1:0-35025 GCF_042879335.1 Photorhabdus sp. RM96S
AATAAAGGTAGCGTGACTGCTGGCCGGGATATGCGGATATTTGGCGATACTGTGCGTAATAGCGGTAATAAAGCCTTGCTGCAAGCCAATAATAATATGTGGATACAGAAAGATGCTCAGGGGAATAAAGGTCATCTGATTGAGAATAAATCTGCGACGATAAAGACGGTAAAGGGGGATTTGGTTGTCAGGACCCAAAAACTTAATAATACACGTGATGTTTTTGTTGTTAAAAACAAGGAGTTAATACCAGATTCAACAGATAAAAACCTGATTATTAATGAAACGAAAACCTGTGATTTTGGAGACCCGGTTATTCATGAAGCTGCATTAATCACTCCACTTCCTGATAAATGGTTTGGGCGTGTTGATTTTGGTAGAGATAATACTACAGATGGGGGAATTCATATAAATCACGCCAGAACTGAAACCATCAATTCTGACAGTAAGCAACCTGGAGTGATAGCATCTGGAAAGAGCATTTATATCAACAGTGATGAGTTATTGAATTTTGTCAGTAAGATGAGTGCCGGAAAAGATATTTTCTTAACAGGAATTAATTTTATTAATGAAAGCAAAATAACCGGCGTGCTAAATAATTATATTGTATATACTGAGAAGGAAACCGAAGGTAGTGTGTCTTCCCGTGGCGACGTATATATCAGGACAGACTTTGACAGATCAGGAAACGTTAAAACATGGGAGGATGAAAGCAATATTATTGAACCCGCCAGTGTTGTTGCTGCCGGTAATCTTGTCGCTGATTTTAAAGATAATATTAATATTCGCACACCACCCCCTTATGACATCAATGAAATGTCCCAAATCACCGTTGCAGGGGGTTATGATGCGTTATCTGCTAAAAATATTGTCTTAAATTCAGGGAAAATCAACAACAATAATATTATCAAAGCTAATAACAACATCACGATTTTAGCAACTGACGCTGTTACATTAAACACCGGGGAAGTTATTTCGGGTGGTGATGTATCCATGATCGCCGCTAATAATATTGATGTATTGCAGAGTAAAATCAAGGGAAAAAACATTACTGTTATTAGCCGTAATGCTGATTTGAAATTGCAAAGCAATGAGACTGTCGGATATTTCAACCATGATGGTAATAGAATAATCAGCCGCATTGAGGCAACAGGTGATTTATTGCTAAACGCAGGTAAGAATATTATTTTTCGGGACATATTTTTAACTAAAAGTGATAATATTACTTTAACGGCAAATAATGATATCACCATTGATAATAACAATGCGGTGCTATTATCACATAAACGAATTGGCAGTATTATCTCTTTCATTAAAGAACAAGAACTTTTTAATAACATGTTATCTAAAGTGGGTAAGCTGGATGCAAAAAGTTCTATTGTGATTAATGCCGGTGGAAATTTATCGGCTAAGAGTATTCGTTTCTCCGCAGAAAAAGACATCAATTTAACTTCTGCAAAAAGTATTGATCTGGCTCCCCGTGAATTATCTCCTTCACTGAGTAAATTATTCCCTTCATCACGTTCAGGAGAATTAAGCAGCCAATTAACCGCAGGGAATAATATCAGTGTCATCAGCGGTACAGATATTAACGGAAAGGCGGTTCAGATACAGGCAAACGGTAACGTATTATTGTCCTCTGGAAGGAATATCACACTCCTGCCCCTGCTTTACTCTGCTATTGCTTACAATGACGATGACAGACCTGAGCATTATGATGAACATAAAGATGACAGAAATTATGGCACACAAATCCGTGGTACTAAAAAGCTGACAATGGCTGCCAATGGAGCCATTACCACTGTGGGTTCAAAGTTACTTTCTGATGGTGATATAACGATTACCTCTGGTGGTGATATACGTTTCGAATCGGCTCGGAATCACTTCTACAAAGATCGCGCTGATTATTTCAAAGATAACAGCATCACAGAAACCTATACTCAACAAAGTACTGAATTAACCAGTGGTGGTGTGCTAACCGTGCTTTCAAACGGCAGTATTCTTTTTCAGGCCACTAAACTGGCGGCCAAAGGGGCAATGGATATCGCGGCGAAAGGTGGCTATCTGTACGCTCAGGCGATGGAAGAATCTAACCATTATGAGAACACAGAGACAAGTCGTAATTGGTATGGCAGGAAGAAAACCGCTAAACGTACCCGTCATGATGTCACTAATAAAGTCACTGAATTTACCGCGGGTGGTGATATTAATCTGTTAAGTCGGGATGACAGCACTTACGAAGCCAGTCAAATTGCCACTAATAAAAACGCCAAATTGACCAGCACTCACGGTAAAGTCAATTTTAAAGCGGTAAAAAATACCGCTTTTGAACAGACTATTACCTATTCCAAAGGCTTTTATATTAAGCAAAGGGATAAAGGTTATACCGAAGATAAGTGGGTTCTTCCCTCTATTCATATTGGCGGAAAACTGACCGTAGAAGCGGCTAAAGGTGTCAGCGCGGATATCAAAGCGAAAAATGGTCAGTCATTACAAAATGTCCTGACTGTATTGGGGAATACACCGGAGACCGCCTGGCTGAAAGGACTCAACGAAAATAAAGATACCCAGTGGAATGTGGTGAAGGATGCTTATGACAGTTGGGATCACAAAAGCCAGCATTTAAACCCGGTGGTTTCTGCGGTGATTGCGATTGCGGCAGCGGCAGCAACCGCAGGCAGTTCTCTGGCGGCATCTGTCGCATCTTATGCGGGTAATAGCGTTGCGGGTGGGGCATTAACCGCAGGAATGTCATCACTGACGGCACAGGCGGCGGTTGCTATTGTGGATAATCAGGGTGATCTATCCAAAGCACTAAAAGTGTTGGGTAGCAGCGATACCGTTAAATCAACCATTACCTCAATGGCGCTTGGTGGCGCACTGGCGGGTTTTGATAACGTCATGGGATGGGATAAAGCCGCCAATGGCGCTCAAATTGACCCGGCAAAAGCGACATTACCTAAACTGAGCAATGGCGACTGGAGCAAAGTGGCTCAACGGATCGCCGGTCAATCCATTATCAGTTCCAGCCTTGGTACAACCATCAATGGCGGTAGTTTTAAGGACAATTTTACCACCGCATTACTTGCCAATATTGGCAGCCAGATTAACGCCGAAGGTGCCGGGTTGATTGGGGCTAACGGTCAGGTGTTAGATTTACCCGGAAAAGCCATTAGCCATGCGGCGGTTTCTGCCCTTGCTGCGGAAATTGGCGGCGGTGATGCCAAAGGGGCGGCGGCTGGAGCATTAGCCGCAGAACTGGCCGCGATAACATTGGATAAAACATTCAATGATCCAATGAAAATTCAGGCGGGTGGCAAAATCATTGGCAGCGTCGCAGGTGCCATTGCGACCAACAGCGCCAAAGGGGCTAACAGTGGGGCTAATGCCGGGGAAATTGTTATTCTCTTTAACCACCTGAACTCCATGAATGCCTACAATCTGGTCAGAGAACTCCAGGAAGCCAATAAGCAAGGAACGCCTACCGAAGCAATCTGGAACAAATACAACAAACTGAGCGCTACACAACGGGCAGAAATGTTGTCTCACTGTGCCGGGAACGGTGGGTTATGCACACTGACCTATCAGGCTGAAATGGAAGGTGGGATAAAAACAGCGGATGCCATCAGTGGTCTGAGATGGATGTTTGGCTTATCAGAAGAAGATTCCCATCGTATCAGTCAGTTTGTGACGACAGAAAACCAAAACGATTTAGGGCTGTTATATAACTCATTGCCCGCTTGGGAAAAAGGTGCACTAATAGCCAAAGAGGCGGTAGAATCTGCCGGTATTGGTGGTGCTATCGGCGGTAAAGCTTCGGTTGCCTCGATTGTTGGGAAGAATAAACAGCCTTATCAGCCGAATAACGGTACAGAGGGGAAATCTGAAGCTAGAAAAGGAACAATTGTTAGTACAAATAACGTCCACTCTTCATTAAAACTAGGGGAAACAAAAGTTGTTAATGAAGTGAACATGACTAGAGTTGGTAGATGGATGTCACATGATGAATTAGCACAAATGCAAAGCAGTGGGAAAATTGTTCAAGGAGGTGGTGGGCAAACTTTTATATCTACTAATGGAGCATCTGATTTTAAAGGTACAGCACCAAAGGGTTCAGTTTATGTTGAATTTGATGTACCAGCAAACAGTCTTTTAAAAGGTGGTAAAGATGGATGGTTTAAAATGATTGGTCCTGATGCAAGTAAATCACAACAATTTTTACTGAATAAACAAAGCGGCCAACAATTACCTGAAATTAAGAATATTACCATTGTTGATATAAAATGAGGATATTAAATGAACATACATGACTTTGATAAAAATATAAAACCTCTTTTAAGAAATTATTCTTTTGAATATTCATTTTTTGTTGATGGTGAATTTGGTAATCTTGAGCGAATTGAATTTGATGGCTGTGGAAAACTAGGGACTATTGATATATGGTCTAAGGGTTGGCTAAGTATAGACATATATGATTGTATTTTAGATAGGCAGGTAATGAATGTCATATATTCACCCGAAGAAAAACAATCTTGCAAAACTGGAGTAGAGGTGTTTTTAAGGATATTACTAAATGAAAAATAAAGTGGAAATTATATTAGGTGACATAACAAAAGTTGCTGTTGATGCTATCATTAATGCAGCTAATACATCTTTACTTGGTGGTGGTGGAGTTGATGGAGCAATACATAGAGTAGGTGGAAAAATTATTTTAGAAGAATGTCAAAAAATTAGAGCTAAACAGGGTAGCTGTAAAGTTGGTGAAGCAGTCATTACAAGCGCGGGTAATTTGCCCGCTAAATACGTGATCCATACTGTAGGTCCACGTTGGAATGGCGGTAATAATAATGAATTTTCATTATTAGAAAAATCTTATTTAAGTTGTTTGGAATTATCTAAGATCTACAATGTCAAAAGACTTTCTTTTCCCAACATTAGTACTGGAACCTATAAATTCCCTAAAGAGCTGGCGGCTAAAATTGCTTTAGATACAATTTCTTCATATTTAAATAAGGTTCCTCATATTTCCAAAATCAATATTATATGTTATGAGAAAGATAATTATGATATATATATTGATTTGATGAACAATAAGTCTTACAAAAATAAATTTTAAATTTCTTGTCGTTCCCTTTCTAAAAAGGGAACGACTACTTACCTAGAAGGAATTCATTTTAATATTAACCAGAAAAATCACTTAGCCGCATTTGATGGAATATCTAAAAAAGGGATAAGTGGTACACATAATGTTAATGCTTTCAATCAAGCGGCATCTAAAAATGGAATTAAAATTGTTAGCCAGACACCAAGCAGTGTTAAAGGCATTACGCAAATTGAGTATCAAATACCAGCAAAAGATAGAACCGGAAATGTTATTGGCCACAAAAACCAAATATTCAAGAAAACAGTATATAATCCAAACGTTTTTTCCGACCAAAAAATGTTAGACCTCGGACAGCAGGCTGTTTCTAATGGTTATAAAAATGCAGTTTCTCAAGGTTTACGAGAATATGAATCAACCGCAGGTGGTGTGAAGTTTCAAGTTTATTTAGATCAAAAAACAGGTACAGTTACTAACTTTTTCCCGGTGACACAATGAGTAATAAACGTCTTTTCAAAAAAATAGATTATGATAATGATTCTAAGTGGGTTATGAAGGAGTTTTTTAATTCTGTATATTCCCAAGGTGAATTTCTATGGGCTTTACCACTTGTTCTAAACAAGGACGGGTGTGGAGTTAATGAAACCTATTGTACTTTCCCAAACTTAGATGATCCTGATCCTGAATATCATTTCGAAGGAGTAATGTTCGGAGTATGGGAAGGTGAAATCATAGTTCCCGAATCTACTTGCTTTGAGTATGTAAAACTAGCCTGTGAGAAATATCTTCAATTACATCCAGAAGATACAGAGCAAGTAAAATCCTTACTTGCTCGACTTCCTTAATCAGAAAGATCCTAGCATTGAATGCTAGGATCTTTCTCAGTCGGTTGATTAAACACACATTCAAGCAAGCCCTGAGTGTTTTCAGGGCCGGGAATCGACATATTCATGAGTTATCTGTTCCAAAAAATTGCGAAATTTTCGATCTTTCGTATAACAGACAGAGGACGGAGAACAGAAGACAGAGAATATAAGTATATCAAGTCAGAAGAAAGATCAGAGTTATCGTAATATTTTACTTATTTTAAAGGCTAATTACCATCATATTATCTAAAAAGATTATTTATTCTGTTATTTTAATATTCTTTCCTTATTCTCATAAAGTTGCTAATTAAAATTAAAAATCCCCCTATCGTTAAAATAGAGAGATTATGCCTTAGATAGAGATAATTAAGTAAAGAGAAAAACTAATATTGGGGAGCCAAAACTAATTTTTCTTTCCGCCAGAAACGGAAAAGCGATATTTTCCTACGCTGTAGAGTAAATCGGCGAACAAGATAGTTTGCTGTCAATTCCAATGCCAAACACATCACGAAATAAATTAACGCGACAAATAAAAAGACTTCTGTCGGGTAAACCATGCTGCGGTTATTAACCTGAGTTGCCAGAAATGATAATTCCGCCACGCCAACAATATAAGCCAGAGAGGTATCTTTTATCAGCGCAATCCACTGATTAATAAAAGAAGGCACCATCATACGCAACGCTTGTGGCAACACAATGTACCAAAGTACCTGCCAACGGTTAAAACCTAATGATAGCCCTGCTTGCCACTGACCGGCTCCAATCGCAATAATCCCCGCTTTTACCCCATGAGCCAAATAAGCCGATGTGATCAACGCCAGAGCGCAAACCACCGTGGTAATTTCTGGAATTTCCATACCCAGCATCACCGGCAACAGGAAGTAAGTCCAGAAAATCAGCATAATGACTGGAATTGCACGGAAAAAGCCCAATACCGCAGCTAACAGGTTAACCCAAAATCCTTTCAGCATTGCCAAAGCAATACCGGCAACTGTACCCAATACAATAGAAATCGTCCCGGCTATCAGGCTAATAACCAATGTCAACGCCGCCCCTTCAAGAGGACCATCAGGAAACGTACCTAACAGTAGATAGCGCCAGTTTTCTGCAATGACTGAAAAATCCATTCTAATGTCCTCTCGTTATAGCTTGTTGTTGACGCCATTGTCCCCAACCTTCCATGACGGCAATGGTGGCGATATACAACACCGTTGCAACACCGAATGCTTCAAACGTTTTTAATGTTTCGGTTTCTACTTGACGGGAAGCATATGACAACTCAGCCACGCCAATTGCCATTGTCAGTGACGAGTTTTTCACAATATTCATATATTGCCCTAGCAATGGCGGCGTTGCGATTTTCAACGCTTGTGGCAATACCACATAACGCATTGCTTGCCAGCCAGTGAGTCCCAGTGCATGAGCTGCATATTTTTGCCCGCGCCCTATACCCTGAATACCGGCGCGTAGCTCTTCCGCCACGAATGGCGCTGAATAGAGAGTCAAACCAATAAATCCAGCCAAAAATTCGAATGAAGGCCAAGCCAATGATAGACCTAACAGATTGATTTCATGGGGTGTATTCAGCCAAAACATCACCTCTTGCGGCAGTATCTGCCCTGAGGCGAAATACCAGAAAAACAGTTGCACCAGCAAAGGCGTATTGCGAAATAGCGTGGTGTAAGCGGTTACCAGCCAACGGAGAATTTTCAATTGGCTGTCACGAGCAGCAGCCAGTACAAACCCTAGCAAGGTGGAAGCGATAACGGTACAAGCGGATATCCACAATGTAATCAGGAAACCTTGCCAAAGCCATCCCAAATATTGGGGAGCAAGTAACTGTTCTGTAACAAATAATTCAAACATATCTTACTATTACCAGGTATTACCAATGACAAAGCCCCGCAACAAAAGGCGAGGCTAAAATTATCAATAACTTACTACTCATTAAGACTGAGTTTGCTGCTCCAAAGGCGCAAACTTAAAGTCACCTCTCGGTTGAGCCGATTTGGTTTCCGGGCCAAACCAACGGTTATAAATTTCCGCTGCTTCACCCTCTTTTTCCAATTTCAGCAAAGTTTGGTTCACCGCCTCAACCAAGCGCTCTTGTCCTTTCGCCGCAGCGACTGCCTGATATTCACGGGTGATGCTAAAAGGAGAGATCTCAAATTCAGCTTTTTGGGCTTCCGGTACATTAGCCAACAGACCGACTAACTTAGCATCATCCTGCGTGATGGCCTGCACATTGCCGTTACGTAGCGCAGCAAAGGCCAGAGGTGTGTCGTCATAAGAGATCACTTTAGCTGTCGGGTAATGCTCGCGCAGCGTAATTTCCTGTACTGTGCCTTTATCAGCACCAATACGTAAGTTTTTAATGTCTTCGGGCGATTTTAAAACTCCTTTACGAGCAATAAATTTTTGCCCAGTGGCAAAGTAAGGGATTGAAAAATCAACTTGTTTAGCACGCTCATGAGTGACGGTAAAGTTGGCAGCAATCAAGTCAACTTTCTTTGATGCCAACAGAGGTAAACGGTTTGCCGGGTTAGTCGGACGCAGTTCCAATTTAACACCCAAATCATTGGCAATCGCGTTTGCGATATCTACATCATAACCTGCCAGTTTTTTGGTTTGCGGGTCAATAAAACCAAACGGAGGATTACTGTCGAAAACAGCGATCCGCACGGCACCGGTTTTTTTAATATCATCCAGCTTATCCGCCTTTGCAGCACCAGTAACCAATGTTAACCCAGCCAATAACGCCGTAATAAGAACGCGAGATTTCATTAAACTCTCCTGACAATAATTAATTCTTTATTATTCCAAGCTATCAATTTCACTATAGTGCATGAAATAATATAAATAACTATATTTATAACTATCAGCAATTATAAGGCAAAAAAAATGCCGGTAAAAATACCAGCATTCAGATTATTGACCAAGTGGTTAGCAAGCTATTCGTTATCTTTCGTCAACAGTTTTTCCAATTCATCACCACCTACATGCCGGAAATCCTGCCCTTTAACATAGTAGAAAATGAATTCACAGATGTTTTGACAACGATCACCTATTCGCTCAATAGAGCGTGCACAAAGCAGGACGGTCAGTACACTTGGGATGGTTCGAGGATCTTCCATCATATAAGTCATAAGCTGGCGGACAATACCTTCATACTCTTTATCCACCTTTTTATCTTCGTGATAGATACGAATCGCTTCTTCCAGATCCATGCGGGCAAAGGCATCTAACACATCATGCAGCATCTGGATGGTATGACGGCCAAGGGATTCCAAGCTAACCAACAATGGTTGATGCTGATGTGAGAATTTCTCAAGTGCCGTCTGGCAAATTTTATTTGCCACATCACCAATTCTTTCTAGTTCAGCGATTGTTTTCGAAATTGACATAATCAGCCGCAGATCACTGGCCGTTGGCTGACGCTTAGCTATGATGCGAACACACGCTTCATCAATAGCCACTTCCATCATATTGACCTTATGATCATCCTCAATCACTTCACGCGCCAATGCGGCATCCTGATTATGCATCGCGGTAATGGCTTTGGAGAGTTGCTCCTCCACCAGCCCACCCATTGCCATCAGTTCGGTACGGATATGTGCCAGTTCAGCGTTAAACTGACCAGAAATATGCTTATTGAGATTCAGATTGTCCATGTTACGCCCCGTAATTAACCATAACGACCAGTAATATAATCTTCAGTTTGTTTCATTTTTGGTGTGGTAAACAATGTGTCTGTATCACTGAATTCAATTAATTCACCAAGGTACATAAACGCCGTGTGGTCTGAACAACGCGCGGCCTGTTGCATATTATGCGTCACAATCACCACGGTATATTCAGATTTCAATTCGCTGATCAACTCTTCAATTCGACCGGTAGAAATCGGGTCGAGGGCTGAACAAGGTTCATCCAACAGCAAAACTTCTGGCCGGATCGCAATGCCACGCGCAATACACAAACGTTGCTGTTGCCCGCCAGATAGACTGTATCCGCTCTGATACAACTTATCCCGGGTTTCATTCCATAAAGCGGCTTTTGTCAAAGCCCACTGAACACGTTCATCCATTTCTGCTCTGGAGAGTTTTTCAAACAGACGGACACCAAACGCGATATTGTCGTAAATGGACATCGGAAATGGCGTTGGTTTTTGGAATACCATGCCAACTTTTGCCCGTAGCAGCGCCACATCCTGTTTATCAGTCAGGATATTATTGCCATCCAACAAAATTTTACCTTCTGTCCGCTGCTCACCATACAGTTCATACATTTTGTTGAAAGTTCGTAGTAATGTAGACTTACCGCAACCCGACGGACCGATAAAAGCGGTAACTTTGTTCTTTGCAATATTCAACGTTATGTTTTTCAGCGCATGAAATTTGCCATAGTAAAAGTTCAGATTGTGGACCTGAATTTTGCTGCTAGCGATATCATTAACTATGCTCATTTACTTCTCTCTGTTGAAAATATCAGTTAGTGCTTTTTCTTGACAAATAGCACACGCGCCACAATGTTAATCAGCAATACACACAGGGTTATCAATAATACGCCTGCCCACGCCAGTTGCTGCCATTCGGAGAATGGACTCATGGCAAATTTAAAAATGGTAACCGGTAAGTTAGCAATTGGCTGGCTCAGATCGGTACTCCAGAACTGATTGGAAAGCGAAGTGAACAGTAATGGCGCCGTCTCTCCAGCAATTCGGGCAATGGCCAGCAGCACACCAGTGATAATGCCGGATACGGATGCTTTCAGCGTAATGGCTGAAATCATCTTCCACTTCGGTGTGCCTAAGGCATAGGCGGCTTCGCGCAGGCTATCAGGAACCAGTTTTAACATGTTTTCCGTAGTTCTGATCACAATCGGCACCTGTAGCAACGCCAAAGCAATCACCCCCGCCCAACCGGAAAAGTGCTGCATTTTCGTCACAATGACAGTGTAAACAAATAAACCGACAACAATAGAAGGGGCTGACAGCAAAATATCATTTACAAAGCGGATCACCTCTGCCAGCCATGAACGGCGGCCATATTCCGCCAAATAGATACCTGCCATGATCCCCAGAGGCGTACCGATAACCGTCGCCCACAGAATCAGTAATCCACTGCCAACAATGGCATTTGCCAAACCACCACCTTCCGTATTCGGTGGTGGCGTCATTTCGGTGAACAACGCCAATGACATGCCATCGAAACCTTTGGTGACGGTGGAGAACAGAATCCATACCAGCCAAAACAAACCAAACAGCATGGTCGCCATTGATAACAGCAGAGCGAAGCGATTTTTTTGACGGCGCCATGCCTGTTTACGGCTACGGCTACGTACATTGGCGTCAATAGGCTTTTGTCTGCCTACGGTTGTCATATCAGCGCCCCTCATTCTTCGCCAGACGCATAATCATCAATTTCGATAGCGCCAGCACAATAAAGGTGATCACAAATAGAATCAGACCAAGTTCCATCAATGATGCGGTATGCAAACCAGACTCTGCTTCCGCGAATTCATTCGCCAGCGCGGAAGTGATGCTGTTGCCGGGCATAAACAGTGAAAAACTGTCGAGTTGGTAGGTGTTACCGATGATAAAAGTCACCGCCATCGTTTCTCCCAACGCACGACCAAGCCCCAACATGACACCACCAATCACGCCATTTCGGGTGTAAGGCAACACGATGTGCCAGATAACTTCCCAAGTAGTACAGCCGATACCATAAGCGGATTCTTTCATCATCACCGGCGTCTGTTCAAAGACGTCACGCATAACCGAAGCAATATAAGGGATAATCATGATAGCGAGAATGACACCCGCCGCCAGAATACCAATGCCAAAGGCAGGGCCGGAGAACAATTCGCCCACAATTGGCATGCTGGCGAGGAGATTGCCGACGGGCTGCTGGAAATAGGTGGCAAACAACGGCGCAAAAACAAACAACCCCCACATGCCATACACAATACTTGGGATGGCAGCCAGTAACTCAATGGCAATACCGAGCGGACGTTTCAGCCAGTTAGGCGCCAATTCCGTTAGGAATAGGGCAATCCCAAAACTGACAGGCACTGCGATAATCAACGCAATCAGCGAAGTAACCAATGTACCGTAAATCGGTATCAAGGCGCCAAATCGCTCTGCCGGAACATCCCACGTTTTCTGCCAGAGGAAAGAGATGCCAAACTGTTGAATACTAGGCCAGGAGGCAATAATCAGCGAGATAATGATGCCTCCTAGCAAAAATAAAGTTATCAGCGCAGCTAGCCTAACCAGTGCGCTGAAAATAATATCGCCATTTTTACTGGGTGCTTTCATTGCCGTTTTTTGTTCGGCCATAGAGCTTATTCTCATTTCGGGGTTAACTCCCCCTTAAACGGGGGAGAAATTAAAACGACAAATTTAATCGATATTTAAAGCAATCGATATTTAAAATAATCGATATTTAAAACAATCACTATCAACACGACTTAATACAGGACGTTACCATTGCTATCTTTTATCTGGGTTTTCCAAGCCGCACGAACTTGCTCAATCACCTCTTTGGGCAAGGTTGCATAATCTAGCTCATTTGCCTGTTTACTGCCTTTCTCATAAGCCCAGTCAAAGAATTTCAATATTTCTGCCCCCTTCACTGCATTTTTCTGCTGTTTATGAACCAGAACAAATGTGGTGGAAGTCATCGGCCACGCATTTTCACCTTGCTGGTTTGTCAAATCCTGAGCAAACGTTTTATGCCATTCTGCTTTCTTCGCTGCGGCACTGAAACTTTTTCCTGTCGGGCTAACAATATTGCCGTCAGCAGATACCAATTTGGTATAAGCCAGATGATTCTGTTTAGCGTAAGCATATTCAACATAACCAATGGACCCCGTCAGACGCTGAACAAATGCGGCAACCCCATCATTACCTTTACCGCCTAAACCAATAGGCCAGCTTACGGTGGAACCCATGCCAACTTTTTCTTGCCACGCTTTATTCACTTTAGAGAGGTAGCTAGTAAATACAAAGGAGGTACCGGAACCGTCAGCACGACGTATCACAGCAATATCTTGCTCCGGCAGTTTGACTCCCGGATTTAATTGAGTAATTGCTGGATCATTCCACTTTTTCACTTTACCTAAATAAATATCGCCTAAAGTTTTACCATCTAATGTTAATTCACCGGATTTAATCCCCGGGATATTAATCGCCAGTACCACCCCACCGATGACGGTTGGAAACTGAAACAAGCCATCAGCAACTAACCTTTCATCGGATAAAGGGGCATCGGAAGCCCCGAAATCAACGGTATTTGCCAGAATTTGTTTTACGCCACCGGAAGAACCGATGCCTTGATAATTGACTTTATTACCTGTCTCTTTTTGATAAGAATCCGCCCACTTGGCATACACCGGTGCGGGAAATGTCGCACCTGCCCCGGTTAAGCTAGTGGCAGCAAATACAGACAGGGTTGTCAAAGAAAACGTCGCTGCCATTATGCCGACTATGATGGTACGCATCAGTTTCATAATCCCTCCTAATGGGATATTGAGAATCAACAAGGAAATATATTCGTCAAATCAAAATAAGGTGCAGGAGGAAAAATAGGTCAATTTAATTACAGCAAAATGTCTTAATTATGACATTTTTATGACAGCGTAATGGAAACTTAACCTGAGACTGACATAAAACTGTCATCTCCACACACCATTAAAATCAAATATTAGGAGATGATTATCAAACCGTTAAAAATTATCTTCCACGACAGGAATACAAGCACGGATAGATAATCCCCCTTTAGGGCTGGTACCCATTTCAATTTTCCCGTCATGAGCATCAATAATTCGCTGAACAATCGCCAGACCTAACCCTGTTCCACTACTACTGCGTGCTCTTTCACCGCGAACGAATGGCTGAAATAACCGTGGCAAATCTTCCTGTTTGATGCCAGCGCCATTATCTTCTACCTGAAACCAAGCAAATTTATTTGTCTGACCACTACTCACTTTAATCCAGCCGTTACCATAACGATTGGCATTAACCAACATATTAGCCAATGCCCGTTTAATAGAAATCGGATTGGCGTTAACAGTTATTGGGTTAAGAGACAGATGGTTTTCAATATCCTGCTCATAGCCATTTTCTGCGGAAATCACCTCTTTGAGAATAGAATTCAGCTCGCAGAATTCCATTGGCATTTCCTGCCCAGTACGGAGATAGTCAATGAATTGCTCAATAATGGCGTTACACTCTTCAATATCTTTATTGATAGATTCAGACAGATAAGCATCTTCCTTGCTCATCATTTCTGTTGCTAGTCGGATACGTGTCAGCGGCGTACGCAAATCATGGCTTACTCCGGCAATTAATATCGTGCGGTCACTTTCCAATAACTTTATCCCGGAGGACATTTGGTTAAATGCGCGAATAGCTGCACGAACTTCCAGAGAACCCGCTTCCCGCACCGCTGGCATCATAATACCTTTACCTGTTTGCTTGGCGGCATACTCCATTTCCAGTAAAGGTCGGTTCTGAAAACGGATATAAAGCCAGACACAACCAAATACCAGTAATAGAATTGCCAGTGCATAGCGGAAAATAGGAGAGAATTGATTTTGTTCGATCTCAGTCAAAGGAACCCTGACCCAAATATCGGGGGCCAGATAAGAATTAAGCCAAAGTATAGGGCTATCTGTGTTTATCTCCAGACGAAGATCAGCCTTACCACCAAGGTACTCGCCCATCTTCTCACTCAGGAAATCATAACGTCTGGCCCAACGTAAACCTTGTATCTCCGCGTCAGATTCAGAATAGAGCGTAATACCCAACTCCTGATAAATCTCCCGGCGAACTACTGGCGATATCACCAGAAAAGAGCCATCCTCTAGCTTCAACTTTTCAGCCATTAGGGTACGAACTTCATACGCTAATACCTTATTGAACTGCTGCAAACTTGGCATGATAACGAAATTCACAACAACCAAGTAGCTGGTTACCAAACTGATAAACAGCATAGCCATAATCAAGAATAAAGTATGGGTAAACGTGCTGCGAGGGGAGAATCGCAATAATTTCATACACGAATTCCGTCTGGCACAAAGACATAACCCAGACCCCAGATAGTCTGGATATAACGAGGATGTGTAGGATCTTCTTCAATCACACGACGCAGACGTGAAACCAAGACATCAATCGATCGCTTCATTGTGCTATATTCCCGGCCACGCGCTAAGCTCATCAGTTTATTACGGGACAATGGCACGCCAGGATAAGAAACCAGTACTTTCAATACAGCAAATTCTCCACTGGTTAATTGAATATGTTCATCTCCCTGAAACATTTCCCGCGTACTCAAATTGAGGCTAAACTTACCAAAATTAATAATCGCATCATCCTCAGCCGGTAGGCCCAATAACTTATTCGCCTGACGACGTAATACCGCCCGGATACGCGCTAATAGCTCACGGGGATTAAATGGCTTCGGAATATAATCATCAGCGCCAATTTCTAGCCCAACAATACGATCTACCTCTTCTCCTCTCGCCGTCACCATAATAATCGGTACCGGATTACTTTGGTTTCTCAGCCTTTGGCAGACAGAAAGCCCATCCTCTCCTGGTAACATTAAATCCAATACGATTAAGCTAACAGATTCCCGTGTCAGTAAGCGGTCCATCTGCTCCGCATTAGCAGCACTACGTACCTGAAAACCTTGTTCTGTCAGATAACGCTCTAATAACGTTCGTAAACGCATATCATCATCCACCACAAGGATCTTGTTATCTACTTGCATTATCAAACTCCAAAAAACACTACATGCTTTGATAAATTTATCATTTTGAAAGAGATTAACCCAAAGATAGAAATCAGATATCTGTATTTTGAGACTATTCCTAATAGGACTTATTTCCACAGTTATTAATTCGAATGATTAATTTAGTGGTTTATTACTGACAATGAGAACGCAGTAATTCACTGTCAACTATCGAATTTCTACCGTTATTTTGCTATCCACCAACCCACCAATTAGCGCCCTGGTTACCGGCAAATCGATAGAAATCTATTTATTAGCTGGATTAAATTCATCAGGCAGACTAAACGAAAAATGCCCTTTGCCGCATATTATCTGCTTACCTCCGCCACGGTTTTTCCTTACTAACGAGGATCTGGATCGATAATGTTCAGTTCACCAACGTTTGAACAAGAAACCACTCGACGGTCGACTTTTCGTCACCTTTTCTTACTATTCGTCACCTTTTCTTACTATAGTAAACAATTTCGCTTGTTTTTTCTTCACTTAAACCTTAACAGCCTGTTTCATCACCAGCAAGATTCACAGCATACATACTATTCAGTACACAGAACCATAAATTATATGATGAACGTTATAAATATTAGAGCCAAATATCATAATGAGCAGACAGGTAAAGCAATCTTGTTACCGAAAATGCTAACTCGAAACCGTCTGTTAACCCTTTATCTCTCGTTTTAACATCCATGTTCACCGCAGTGGGAGCGTATCGTATTCTCTTGCCACGCAGCCGATTCAATCCATCAACAGTGATAAAGATAAATTTATTCAACCAACGACGGCCTGAATGTCACTAATACGTTAATCTTGCAAAACAGCCGGGATTTATTGACTAATGACTAAAAACCGAGTCTCAATTTGACATCTACCAAAATGGGCTGTTTTATATACTTATGAGGTTAACTACGGTATCTATATATATCAACGTAAAATGAAAACTAAACTGATAACCCGCGAAGGCTACAACAAATTAAAGGAAGAACTGGATTATCTCTGGCGTGAAGAGCGTCCAGAGGTGACTAAAAAAGTGACTTGGGCAGCAAGCCTCGGTGATCGGAGTGAAAACGCAGATTATCAATATAACAAGAAGAGGCTACGGGAGATTGATCGCAGAGTCCGATATCTAACCAAAAGCTTAGAAGAATTGCGGTGTGTTGATTATTCCCCTCAACAAGATGGACGAGTGTTCTTCGGTGCATGGGTAGAGATCGAAAATGATCAAGGTGAGATTAAACGCTTCCGTATTGTCGGGTACGACGAAATTTTTGGTCGCAAAGACTACATATCCATCGATTCTCCAATGGCCCGGGCTTTATTGAAAAAAGAAGTTGGAGATAGTGCAATCGTTCATACACCAACAGGAAAAGTGTTGTGGTACGTGAATGAAATCGAATATACGAATTAGCCTATTAAAAAATTTAAAATGGGTAGATTCACATAATTAAGTGCAACATTGTTAATCTGGAAGTAAACATGTTCGTATTCCATTAAATAAATTTTTTAAGTAATCCCTCCATTTTTAACGAAAATCAAAAGTAGATTTGTAATTCATTAGTTACCTGCTTCTGGGACAATACGATGAAACTCAAGTTCTTCCTATTCTAACTGTCCTTTTAATTTAATTCGTATATTCAGAAACAGCTCATAGCAAATCCGATAACACACTTATGGTTCCAGCGACAACTTTTCACATTTGAGTTCAATCGCGGTTGCTATGGCGTAACTCGTCAAAATAAGATTAGACGTAAACTGGAAATTATTGCTCTCAGAACGTATAAAGGGGGTTTTATGAATATTTGAAGCTTATCCACCAGAAGAAAATGCAACATGAATGAATCTCTGAGCCAAATTATTGCAAATGAGCTACAAGCGCGGCCACAACAGGTACTTTCTGCGATTAGCCTGCTTGATGAAGGGAATACTGTCCCTTTTATCGCACGCTATCGGAAAGAAGTTACCGGAGGTCTGGATGACACCCAACTCCGTCAACTTGAAACCCGCCTTAGTTATCTGCGCGAACTGTCGGACCGCCGCCAGACCATTCTTAAATCCATTGATGAGCAAGGCAAACTGACCCCGGAACTGGCAGAAGCCATTAATGGAACTCTCAGCAAAACAGAGCTGGAAGATCTTTATCTGCCATACAAACCGAAACGCCGTACTCGTGGACAAATCGCTATTGAAGCGGGTCTTGAACCACTAGCGGACGCCTTGTGGCAAGATCCACAGCAAGAACCAGAGCAGGTTGCCGCTACCTTTGTTGATATCGATAAAGGTGTGGCTGATACCAAAGCGGCTCTGGATGGCGCGCGTTATATCCTAATGGAACGTTTTGCCGAAGATGCCGCGTTATTGGCGAAAGTACGTGACTATCTATGGAAGAATGCCCATTTGGTCGCTAAAGTCGTTGCAGGAAAAGAGGAAGAAGGCGCTAAATTCCGCGACTATTTTGATCATCATGAACCTATTGCACAAGTCCCTTCTCACCGAGCATTAGCTATGTTCCGTGGTCGTAATGAAGGAATACTGCAACTTTCACTAAATGCTGATCCCCAGTTTGATGAACCACCAAAAGAGAGCTATTGCGAACAGATTATTACGCAGCATCTTAATCTGCGCCTGAATAATGCACCGGCAGATAGCTGGCGTAAAGCCGTAGTGAACTGGACCTGGCGCGTTAAGGTATTGCTGCATCTTGAAACTGAATTGATGAGTACCTTGCGAGAGAAAGCGGAAGATGAAGCCATCAAAGTCTTCGCCCGCAACCTGCAAGATCTATTGATGGCCGCGCCAGCGGGTATGCGTGCAACAATGGGGCTCGATCCCGGTCTGCGTACCGGTGTCAAAGTAGCTGTTATCGATGCAACCGGCAAACTGATTGCCACAGACACGATCTATCCACACACCGGGCAAGCGGCTAAAGCTGCTGCAAGCGTGGCAGCCTTGTGTCTCAAACATCAAGTGGAACTGGTCGCCATCGGTAACGGAACAGCTTCCCGTGAAACAGAACGTTTCTTCGCGGATGTGCAAAAGCAGTTCTCAGAGATAAAAGCCCAAAAAGTGATTGTCAGTGAGGCAGGGGCATCGGTTTATTCTGCCTCCGAGTTGGCGGCACTGGAATTTCCTGATCTGGACGTTTCACTACGTGGAGCAGTCTCTATCGCCCGTCGCTTGCAAGATCCACTGGCCGAATTGGTGAAAATCGATCCGAAATCCATCGGTGTCGGTCAGTATCAACATGATGTCAGCCAGAGTCAGCTTGCCAAAAAATTGGATGCCGTCGTTGAAGATTGCGTAAACGCCGTCGGCGTGGATCTCAATACCGCTTCTGTTCCACTGCTAACCAGAGTTGCCGGGTTGACCCGCATGATTGCCCAGAATATCATCAACTGGCGTGATGAGAACGGCCGTTTCAATAACCGTGCACAATTACTGAAAGTCAATCGTCTTGGGCCAAAGGCTTTTGAGCAATGTGCTGGATTCCTGCGGATTAATCACGGTGATAACCCGCTGGATGCATCGACCGTTCATCCAGAAGCTTATCCGGTAGTGGAAAAAATTCTGGCGGCCACTGAGCAGAAACTCCAAGAATTGATGGGTAACCCTGCCTCATTACGTGGATTGCAACCTCAGGATTTCACCACCGAGCGATTTGGTGTTCCAACCGTTACCGATATTTTGAAAGAGCTGGAAAAACCTGGCCGCGATCCACGACCCGAGTTTAAAACCGCGACTTTCACGGAAGGCGTGGAAACCATGAATGATCTGCATCCGGGAATGGTGCTGGAAGGTGCAGTCACTAACGTGACTAACTTTGGCGCATTTGTCGATATCGGCGTTCATCAAGATGGTTTAGTTCATATCTCTTCGCTGTCCAATCGCTTTGTAGAAGATCCTCACACCGTGGTAAAAGCGGGTGATATCGTTAAAGTAAAAGTGCTGGAAGTTGATCTGAACCGCAAGCGCATTGCTCTGACCATGCGTCTTGATGAGCAACCGGGAGAAACTCCCTCACGCCGCAATAACAGTGCACAAGCTGACCGCCGTCCTGAACGTAATGACAGGAACCGTAACACTTCCCGTTCTTCTACCTCAGCCGGAAACAGTGCTATGAGTGATGCGCTAGCTGCCGCATTTGGAAAAAAACGTTAAGATTCCTGTCACTGTAACTTCTATCACTGTAAACAGACGCACTGCTTCGGCAGTGCACGTTTCTTGGTTCCTGCCAGAAAGAATCCAAACTCACAGATTCATATCAACTCTGAGTGACTAAGTGATTAAATTAACACCAAAAATGAAAATAGGATTAACATTGAAATTAATGTTGGTTATTATTCTCATTTACAATTATTATGAATTGGATGCAAATCATACTTCATAATAATGAGTATGACTAATTTTCGATATTATACCCTACGGATTTCAAGATGCATCGCGACGGCAAGGGAGCGAATCCCCGGGAGCATAGCGAACTATGTGACTGGGGTGAGTGAGTGCAGCCAACAAAGAGGCAACTTGAAAGATAACGGGTATATCTTACTTACCACAGATCCCGGAAGGTTATATGCAACTTCTTCCAGACCATAGTTACAAGATCATCGGTTTTTCTCCGAAGATCAGCCCGGCTTACCGACAGAAATTGCTGTCATTAGGTATGTTACCCGGTTCTTCATTTCATGTTGTCCGCTTAGCGCCTTTAGGTGATCCGATACAAATTGAGACTCGCAGAGTCAGCCTGATTCTGAGAAAAAAAGACTTGGAATTTCTCACATTAGACAGCGTTCAATGCAACGCATAATCCGTTGCAAGCAACGAAATAGTTACTCTTAATTTAATCTGGCACCAAAAACATGAAAGCACTGACCATTGGCCTAATTGGCAACCCCAATGCCGGCAAAACAACATTATTTAACCAACTTACTGGCGCCCGACAACGTGTAGGCAACTGGGCTGGCGTTACAGTAGAACGAAAAGTTGGCCGTTTTACCACCGCGGAACACAAAATTGAATTAGTTGACCTGCCGGGAACCTACTCTCTAACCACGATTTCTGAACAAACATCACTGGATGAGCAGATAGCCTGCCACTATATCCTAAGCGGTGATGCTGACATGCTGATTAACGTCGTAGATGCTTCTAACCTTGAACGAAATCTCTATCTGACGTTACAACTGTTGGAATTAGGCATTCCATGCATCGTTGCGCTTAATATGCTGGATATCGCTGACAGTCAGCATATCCAAATTAATATTGCCGAACTGGAGCAGCGCCTGGGTTGTCCAGTCATTCCAATGGTTTCAACCCGAGCAACGGGACTAAATGAGCTGAAACGGGCAATTGGCCGCCATAAGCAGAATTCCGGGCAGTCACTGATTCACTACCCTGATTGCCTGTTGCAAGAAATTGAGACGTTATCTGGCGCAATTTCAGACAATTTTCATGCTCAACAACGCCGTTGGTTAACGCTTCAAATGCTTGAAGGGGATATTTACAGCCTGGAACGTTCCGGTCTTGCTACCTCAATGCTGGCTGAATCCAAGGAACGTTTGCAACAACAGCAATATGACGAACCCGAACTGTTGATTGCCGATGCGCGCTATCAAAGCATCAATACATTGTGCATGGTCGTGATTGATACCCAAAAAGCCATGCCAAATAAGCTCACCCAAGCAATCGATAAAATTATCCTTAATCGTTGGTTAGGCGTACCTATTTTTCTGGCGGTTATGTATTTAATGTTCGTGCTGGCAATTAATATCGGTGGTGCGCTACAACCTATCTTTGACAGTGGTTCTGTCGCTATTTTCATTCATGGGGTTCAATGGCTTGGGCATACCTTAAGCTTTCCAGCATGGCTGACGGTTTTCCTCGCGCAAGGCATCGGTGGTGGTATCAACACAGTTTTGCCGCTGGTACCACAAATCGGCATGATGTATTTATTCCTCTCTTTCCTTGAGGATTCTGGCTACATGGCGCGGGCTGCATTTGTCATGGATCGTCTGATGCAAGTTCTTGGGCTACCGGGCAAATCATTTGTCCCGTTGATCGTTGGTTTCGGTTGTAACGTCCCATCCATTATGGGGGCGAGAACGCTGGATGCTCCACGTGAACGCTTGATCACGATTATGATGGCCCCCTTTATGTCTTGCGGTGCACGATTAGCCATCTTTGCTGTATTTGCCGCCGCATTCTTTGGCAAAAATGGGGCAACTTTTGTTTTTTCCCTTTATATATTGGGTATTGTCGTCGCTATTCTGACTGGCCTGATGTTGAAATACACCATTATGCGCGGCGAAGCCTCACCATTCATTATGGAGCTCCCGGTTTACCACATTCCACATCTAAAAACTCTGCTTCTGCAAACCTGGCAACGCCTGAAAGGTTTTGTTATCCGTGCCGGTAAAGTGATCGTTATCGCCAGTATGTTCATCGGCGCTCTTAACAGTTTCTCATTTTCTGGCAAGGCGGTGGATAGCATCAACCAATCCGCTCTGGCTTCAGTCAGCAAGGCTATTACGCCCGTGTTACAGCCAATTGGCGTTCACTCTGATAACTGGCAAGCAACTGTTGGTTTGATAACTGGTGCCATGGCAAAAGAAGTGGTAGTTGGGACACTCAATACGCTGTATACCGCAGAAAACATTGCTAATGAACCGTTTAATGCAGATGAGTTCAACCTGTTTGCTGAACTGAAAGATGCAGTTGGTGAAACTTGGGATAGTTTGAAAGATACCTTCACTCTGAGCGTGCTTGCCAACCCAATCGAAGCTAATAAAGGTGACGGTGAGATGGATAGCGGTTCTATGGGAACCATGAGCGCCAAATTTGGCTCCGCTATTTCAGCTTACAGTTATCTGATCTTTGTTCTGTTATATGTGCCTTGTGTTTCGGTGATGGGCGCGATTGCTCGCGAAACAAGCCGTGGCTGGATGACATTCTCTATTCTGTGGGGACTGAACGTGGCTTATTCAATTTCAGCCCTGTTCTACCAGATGGTGACTTTCTCACAACATCCACAAAGCAGCCTGATTATCATTCTGACCGTCGTCATATTTAACGCACTGGTGTTCTACTTCCTGCGGCGGGCACGCAGCCGTGTGACGATGAAGTTAATCAGCAACCCGGGAAATAGCTGCCACTGCTCCAGCGGAAACTGTCACTAGGAATTGAAAATGATTAGCCTATTACAAGTAAGGGATGCCGTTGCTCTGAATGGACGGGCAGATGCCAAACTGTTGAGCCACCAGCTTTGCGCGTCCGTACAGATGATTGCCGCTATGCTTGAACAACTTACAGTGATGGGCAAATTGGAAAAAGTTGATGCAACTGCTTGCCTAAGCGGCAGTTGCAAACAATGCCCTGAAACACAGAAATGTGATACGGCGGTTTATCGGATCGCTGGGGGATGTTAATCATTTAATTGTATTGGTTTTATGCGTTTCGTTTATACCCGTCATCTTTCAAGTTGCCTCTTTGTTGGCTGCACTCACTCACCCCGGTCACATAGTTATCTATGCTCCCGGGGATTCGCTCCCTTGCCGTCGCGATCCATCTTGAAATCCATAAGGTATAGCTCTTATTGCGGCTTTCTTTTCTTCCATTTCGCAATTTTGCTACTTGGGCGAGATAAGAATTATGATTTGCCCGCCGCTAATTTCTCAAAGGCAGCATCGATTTCTGCCTTTAAATTCTCAGGGATTAAATTTTTCCCGGCCAAATCCCAGTTAAGATTGCTATCCCATGTTTACTTGGTTTTTCCTTTCAAGTACAAGTCATAGTGTTTTGCATTGATAAAATCAATATTGCTAAGCTTATTTTGGTTGTACATATTTATTTCTTTCCTCAGTTAATTTATATTTTTTAAATAAAAAATATAGGAATGTCACCGCAAGCAGGATGCTTGTTAATTTAAAAGTGAATTCGATAGAGATGAGTTTTGCAATATACCCACCAATAATTGGCATCAAAATTGCCACTACAGATGAAATCTTCTGTATATCTCCTGTAGCTTTCCCTACGTGTTCAAAACCAATAACATTTCTTACACCGTATCTAATTGCGAAAAATGTGACACCTGAGGCCGTACCAACAAGGAAAACCAACAAATAGTATGTGACATAATGATGTGTTTTTGCGTCTAAAAAACCAAATCCCCAAAAGGCCACAAAATTAATCATAATGGAAAATAACAAAACATTCTTGGCTGACAATTTTTTAAGTAACCAACCAGAAACTCGTGTTCCTACTATGCCACCGACCCCGAGAAGTGAAATTATGTAACCTATGCTACTTTCATTTTGCCCAATCCTCTCAAAGAAGATACCGAGCATATCGTTACTAAGAAAAAAGGCTAAGTTTGACAAAGTATAAGCCGAAACAAGTAAATATAAATCCGGTTTATTTTTCAATTGCTGTATGAATGAAAAACGTTCTACAGCAGCAGAACTTACGCTTGCATTTACATCAAGCCGAAAAGTATCATCAAAGTATGATGTCAACATACCGACTAGGTTAAATGTCATTGATAATAACAGGACAAACCATAATCCATAATTCGTGTTTAAATATACAACAAACAAGGGAATGACTATTCTGCTAAAATTGATTATATATCCATAAATTTCATAAAATCTTTGAGACTCATTATCATCTACATTCAATTTTGTGTTTGATATTCCAAGTCCACACCGACAGGTTGTCTTGATTAATGTAATGACATAAAGAAATATAATTGGATCAGCTACAGATAGGAAAGGCATGGTAATGCCATTAATAAAGAATAGCAATGTCCTCCAACTTAATATATTTCTGTTGTCAAACAGCTTGCCGAATAATCCACTTGCCACCAAAAACGGAACAGCGAAACAAGCACCCAATATCCCCATTTCGGACGGAGTAGCATGCAAGCTGTATATAGCTATGATGCTTAAGATAGCGTAATCAAGATAAGTATCAAGTTCGTGGACACCTATACTAATGTACTTTTTCATCAGTTATCATCCAAATGAGAATAGGTATAAATAAATATTTACACCTATCCTTGGTTTTTAAAGCTTTATATTAGCTGGCCAGAGGTTGATAGTCCATAATGTCTCCTTTTTAAACTTTAGGTTGATATTTACTTATTTACCGTGAGAGAATTTAAATATAAGCAATAATCTTTTTACATGTAAATTAGCTGTTACAGTAAAAATCTTATTATTGTGAGGGAGCTTATGTTTTTTAATCGCCGAATATCTTTCATTATTGTCTTTAAAAATCATTTAAATACATATATACCCAATGGATTTCAAGATGGATCGCGACGGCAAGGGAGCGAATCCCCGGGAGCATAGATAACTATGTGACCGGGGTGAGTGAATGCAGCCAACAAAGAGGCAACTTGAAATCCATAGGGTATATACTACATTGATTGTTTTAAAAATAATGTCAAAGACTTTGATAAGCCCATCAGAAAAATTCGAAGTTGAATTTAAAAATCTTATAAATAAATACAGTTATATAAGTATTTTAACTCATTCAATGGGAATTCCCGCAGGATGGGACAAGGAAAATATATGGAATTAAAAGGTAGAATTTGCCTTTCTTAGTAACAAATTGAATCCCTATGATTTGTCTAATCGTCAGAAGAACTAACATTGAACCGCCGCATTCACACGGCGGACGATTTACTTTTTCAAACCACGCTAATAAAAATCTGTTATCTCATCGACCTTACAATGCTTCTCTACTAACAAATTCAGTCAACAATCCAACAAACTCATCTGGATGAGAAATAAAAGGCGCATGAGCGGCATGACGCATCATGGCTGAAACTGAACTCGGCCATTTTTCATCAAGAATGTTGAGGATTTTTTTTGGCACCAACCCATCCAGATAACCGTAAATCCGCAGGAACGGTATGGTAAGCTCAGCCAAAGGCTGCCTTAAATCTTCGGTACGCAAAATTTCCAAGCCAACATGCAGCACTTCAACAGAAGGCATCGGCTGCGCCAGCACAACAGATTTCAGCAATCGCGCATCTTGACGGGCGCTGTCAGTGCCTAATGTCTGTAAAGCAAGGGTCCAAAGAGTCATAAGTCATAACTAAACACATACAGTCTATTGATTTACAGGCATTTGGAAAACAAATCTTCCTCCAAGCGCGGCAGCGTAGCGGCTTAAAGTATCCAGATTTGGCACACTCTTACCATTTTCCATACGACTAATGTTTTGCTTCTGAGTGCCAATCTTCTGAGCAACATCTTGTTGAGTAAGATGTAACGCTTTACGTGCATCTTTAAGCTGTTTCATCAACGCCTTACGGATCTGGATATCGTTATATGCTTCCAGAGTCGCGGCGTCTTCCAAAAGAAGCGTTTTAGCTTCAGAAAACGGGATAATATCATAATCATTATCAGACATTTTTAAGACTCCGTTTAACTTCTTGCATTCGTTGGTTTGCTAGATCGAGCGATTTCTTCGGCGTTTTTTGGGTTTTCTTTTGCAGTATATGAACAACATAAAACTGTTGTCCAACTGCAAAAAAGAAAAATCCCCTCGCAATACCCTCAGAAGCACTCACTCTTAACTCTTTAAGCCCGTTTCCAATGTCTCTAACTTTAGGCTCTTTTAAATCTGTTCCAGCAGCTTCTAATTCTTCTATGGCTTCAATCATTGAAACTTTGAGACCAACAGGTAGCTTAGAAAGCTCCTTGAACGCCGCTCTTATAATGTTTGCTGAAAACATAAAATTAATCCATTTAATTTACTATCTTAACATGCACACCAAAAGTAATCAAAATAGATTACTTTTATGAGCAAAGCAAGCCATCTATTTATAGGCAACGAGCACAGATATGTGCTCCCAATAAAATCACTCAAAAAATTATGCGCACCAACAGCACCAACGCCCGCTATAGCATCAATTCACCGACAAGAGCGGCAGCTTTTTACTATGCAACGAAAAAATTAATTGAATCACCGCATCCACGCGGGAGAAGCTTTACTATTTTAAGAACTCATCAAACTCACAGCGCTTCTCTACTAGCAAATTCAGTCAACAATCCAACAAACTCATCTGGATGAGAAATAAAAGGCGCATGAGCGGCATGACGCATCATGGCTGAAACTGAACGCGGCCATTTTTCATCAAGAATGTTGAGGATTTTTCTTGGCACCAACCCATCCAGATAACCGTAAATCCGCAGGAACGGTATGGCAAGCTCAGCCAAAGGCTGCCTTAAATCTTCGGTACGCAAAATTTCCAAGCCAACATGCAGCACTTCAACAGAAGGCATCGGCTGCGCCAGCACAACAGATTTCAGCAATCGCGCATCTTGACGGGCGCTGTCAGTGCCTAATGTCTGTAAAGCAAGAAAACGCTCAACTGTGCGCTGGAAATCTTCACTAAGCTGATGTTCGAAAGCGCTCAAGACTTCCGGCTTAATCCCCGGCCAGTCACTTTCTGTGCTGAAATGCGGTGAAGAAGCCACGGTAATTAATCCGGCAACCTTATCCTGATGGTCAAGGGCAATCCGGCTGGCAACCAGACCGCCCAACGACCAACCTAGCCATAGCGCATTTTCAGGCGCATATCGCCAAACTTCATCCGCCATGTCAGCAAGATTCATCGGGCCATATTTCTGGCTACGGCCATAACCCGGTAAATCCACCAAATGTAAACGAAAATGCGAAGCGCATCGCATTTCAATGGAACGCCAAACTTCTGCATTCAGCCCCCATCCGTGCAGCAACACAAGATCACGCGAATCTCCCGCAGAAGTCTGCCAAAACAGATCAGCCATTGTTATTCTCAACTTTATTTGCCATCAAGGAAGAAGCCTATGCTAACAATGGTTGGGTACTGTTGGCTATGCCATCAGCCTCTTTGGTTTCCACATCATGGAGTATGCAGTTTTTGTCACAAGCGACTGAAACGTTTGACAAACATGTGTCCATGTTGCGCTCTGCCCTCAGAACTCCCTTCACTGCCTTGTGGACGCTGCCTCAAAAAACCGCCTCCATGGGAAAATATGATAGCGATTACCGATTATTGCCCACCACTGAGTGGCCTGATTCGTCGCTATAAATATCACAGCACCCCACAACTTGCGTCAGTTCTGGCACGCCTGTTTCTGCTACATTGGCAACAAGGCTATCGTGATGGACGATGGTATAAACCCAACATTCTGCTCAGTGTGCCACTGCATCGACGCCGGCGCTGGAAACGGGGATTTGATCAAAGTGTATTAATGGCAAAACAGCTATCAGAATGGCTACAATGCGATTACCAGCAAAGCTTTCTACAGCGGACGCATGCTACACTACCACAAAGAAATTTATCGGCAGCACGGCGTAAAATTAATCTCAGGAAAGCATTTCAGCTTTGTGGTCCCGTTGCGGGACAACATGTCGCCATACTTGATGATGTGATCACCACCGGCGCGACCATGACTGAAATTTCCCGTTTGTTAATTCGTGCTGGCGCTCGTTCAGTGCAGGTCTGGGCGATTTGTCGAACCTTGTAGTCAATACGAGAATGGGCGTATTATAACCAACTATAGCAGTCAACTATTGAGCAAATGATATGATTAATATTACTGAAGCAGCACAAGCTCATTTTGCCAAATTACTGGCAAACCAAGAACCGGGTACACAAATTCGTGTATTTGTCATCAATCCAGGCACACCTACCGCTGAGTGCGGCGTATCTTACTGCCCGCCTGATGCTGTTGAAGCAACAGATACTGAATTGAAATTTGATCAACTGTCAGCTTACGTTGACGAACTGAGCGCCCCTTTCCTTGAAGAAGCAGAAATTGATTTTGTCACCGATCAGTTAGGCTCTCAGCTAACATTAAAAGCCCCTAACGCCAAAATGCGTAAAGTTTCTGATGATTCCCCACTTGTCGAACGTGTGGAATACGTTTTGCAGTCACAAATTAATCCACAGTTAGCCGGTCACGGTGGCCGCGTTAGCCTGATGGAAATCACGGATGATGGTTTTGCTATCCTTCAATTCGGCGGCGGCTGCAATGGCTGTTCAATGGTTGATGTCACTTTGAAAGAAGGGATTGAAAAAGAGTTGCTGAACATGTTCCCAGAACTAAAAGGCGTAAAAGATTTGACTGAACATCAACGCGGTGAACACTCTTATTATTGATAACGTATTATTGATAACGTATTACTGATAACAAATTTTCCCGCTCGGATAATCGTCGGGAAAACATGATTACAATAATAACCTAATTGGATAATCTCTATACCCTATGGATTTCAAGATGCATCGCGACGGCAAGGGAGCGAATCCCCAGGAGCATAGATAACTATGTGACTGGGGTAAGTGAGTGCAGCCAACAAAGAGGCAACTTGAAAGATAACGGGTATAAGTTCTAAAGAGCAAGTCAAAATATATATGGAACATTTTCAAACCATCAGCCCTGAACAGGCTTATCAACACTGGCAGGATCAATCCGCCATTATGGTGGATATCCGCGATCCACAGAGTTTCCGGGCGGGTCATGCATGTAACGCTTTTCATTTAACCAACGACACATTGAATGCATTTATGTTACAGGCCAATTTCGAGCAGCCAGTTATGGTCATGTGTTATCACGGTCATAGCAGCCAGAGTGCCGCTCAGTATTTATTGAACATGGGTTTTGAAGCTGTCTACAGCATTAATGGCGGTTTTGAAGCTTGGCGCAGAGACTATCCTCACGCTGTTGACTCCTTACCTAATCCGGCATAACAACACCTCATGATCCGTGTAATTTCTATTTCAAATCCGCGTCTGGCGCAAGCCTTTATCGATTATATGGCAACCCGTCAGGTACACCTGACTATGCGTCCCGGCCACGATGGGCAACACGTCGAGCTGTGGCTGGAAGATGACACTAAGCTCACTATGGTTCAGCAGGAGCTGGAGCAATTTACTCGTGATCCGTTAAATGAACGTTATCAAGCGGCCAGTTGGCAATCCGGCGATGTGAATCACCCATTGAAGTACCACAATAATCTAAATTGGCAATATTTAAGTCGTCAGGCAGGTCCGTTAACCATCACGGTTTTGTTCCTAAATATTGTTGTTTATCTCTGGATGCAATTCGCCGGTGATGATCAGGTGATGTCCTGGCTGGCATGGCCTGACGATAGCCAACATATGGAACTATGGCGTTGGGTCACTCACGGCTTACTGCACTTCTCACTACTGCATATCATCTTTAATCTCATGTGGTGGTGGTATCTTGGCGGACAAACAGAAAAGCACCTCGGTACAGGAAAACTGTTTGTCATTATGATTGTTTCCGCTGTTTTCAGCGGCTGGGGACAATCATTATTCAGTGGTTCTCATTTTGGCGGCCTTTCTGGTGTTGTTTACGCTTTAATTGGTTATGTCTGGCTAACCGGTGAACGTGCGCCCGAACGTGGTATCGGTGTTCCCCGTGGTTTGATGACTTTTTCGCTCTTCTGGCTAATTGTTGGATACTTCGATGCATTTGGGCTATCGATTGCCAACGCCGCCCATTTCTCCGGTTTAATTATCGGTTTACTGATGGCGTTATGGGATAACCGTCATACATTCAAAAATAATAACCGACATTTTTAGAAACTTAGAGGACTATCGTGAAGCAAACTCAACGGCATGATGCAATAGTTGAGCTGGTGCGCCTTCAGGGCTACGTCAGCACTGAAGAGTTGGTTGAACACTTTAATGTCAGCCCCCAGACTATCCGCCGTGATTTGAACGATTTGGCAGATAAAAACAAAATACAGCGGCATCACGGCGGTGCCGCGTTGCCATCAAGTTCAGTTAATACTGCTTATCACGATCGCAAAATCATGTGGTCAGAAGAGAAAGCACGTATTGCACAACGCGTTGCTAGCCATATCCCGGATGGCGCAACGCTGTTTATTGATATTGGCACGACACCAGAAGCTGTTGCTCACGCATTGTTAAATCATAAAGCTCTGCGGATTGTCACTAACAACCTCAACGTCGCTACCCTGTTGATGACAAAAGAAGACTTTCGTTTAATTCTGGCGGGTGGGGAGATTCGTTCCCGTGATGGCGGGATTATCGGTGAAGCCACACTGGATTTTATCTCCCAGTTTCGGCTCGATTACGGCATTCTCGGCATCAGTGGCATTGACATGGATGGCTCATTACTGGAATTTGATTACCATGAAGTACGCATAAAGCGCGCAATTATCGAAAACTCCCGTTGTGTTATGTTAGTCACTGATCATTCTAAATTTGGCCGCAATGCTATGGTTAATCTGGGTAACATGAACCTCATTGATCATCTATTTACTGACCAACTTCCCCCTCCAAGCATCCAGAAAGTGATTGAGCAACATAACGTGCAGCTCGAACTCTGCTAAGAATTTTTTCTATATTCAGGGGATAGCACTATCCCCTATCTCCTTGCCGTTCCACAATTACACCATCTTTTAGCTTCTTCATTAATACCATACAAATCATATGGATAAGGTAATATTTGTTATCTATATCACGTGAACATGTTTTTTCTTAGCAAATAGTTGGCTATTGATCGATTTCTGATTACAATCTTGAGCGAAAACGAGCATTAAAGAACTATTACGAACATTTTAGGGGGATGCATGGAGACTAAAGACTTGATTGTGATCGGCGGCGGAATCAACGGCGCCGGGATTGCAGCCGATGCTGCTGGCCGGGGGCTTTCTGTTCTGTTACTGGAAGCACAAGACTTAGCCAAAGCCACATCATCCGCCAGTTCAAAACTGATCCACGGTGGCTTACGTTATCTGGAACATTATGAATTCCGTTTGGTCGGCGAAGCGCTGGCAGAACGTGAAGTTTTACTGAACCTTGCACCACACATCGCTTTTCCGATGCGTTTCCGCCTGCCGCACCAGCCACATTTGCGTCCAGCATGGATGATCCGTATTGGCCTGTTCCTCTATGACAATTTGGGCAAACGTGTCAGCCTACCTGGCAGTAAAGGGCTAAAATTCGGTGCCAATTCTGTTCTGAAACCAGAATTGGTCCGTGGCTTTGAATATTCTGACTGCTGGGTTGATGATGCTCGTTTAGTTGTCCTTAACGCTCAAGAAGTCAAAAAACGTGGCGGGGAAGTCCGTACCCGAACAAAAGTGACCCGTGCATGGCGCGAACAAGAGGGTTGGATGGTTGAAGCCGAAGATCTGCGTACAGGTAAGACCTATACTTGGCGAGCAAAAGGTCTGGTTAATGCTACCGGCCCCTGGGTTAAAGAATTTTTTGACGATGGCCTGAAATTGAAATCACCTTATGGTATTCGCCTGATCAAAGGCAGCCATATTGTGGTGCCAAGAGTGCATGATGAGCCGCAAGCTTATATTCTGCAAAACGAAGATCACCGTATCGTATTTGTTATTCCTTGGATGGATGAATTTTCCATTATCGGAACCACCGATGTGGAATATCAAGGTGATCCAAAAGAAGCGAAAATTGACGATCAGGAGATTAATTATCTGCTGAGAGTTTATAACGACCACTTCAAGAAACAACTTAGCCGTGACGATATCGTCTGGACCTATTCTGGCGTACGTCCACTGTGCGATGATGAATCCGATTCACCTCAGGCAATTACGCGCGACTATACCCTTGACATTCATGATGAACAGGGCAAAGCACCATTACTGTCTGTGTTTGGCGGTAAATTAACTACTTACCGTAAGCTGGCAGAACACGCAACCGAAAAGCTCATGCAATATTATCCCAATGCCGGAAAAGCCTGGACCAAAAATGGTCAGTTACCGGGTGGTAACTTGGAAGGCTGCGATCGTGATGGTTATGCCCGTTTATTGCGTAAACGTTACAACTGGTTACCGGAAGGTGTTGCTGTACGTTATGCGCGTACTTACGGCAGCAACAGCGAACTGATTCTGCAAGGTGCCAGTAATCTGACCGACCTAGGTGAATCCTTCGGTCACGGTTTGTATGAAGCAGAGCTTCGTTATCTGGTCGATAATGAGTGGGTTGTTGAACTGGATGACGCAATCTGGCGCCGTACCAAACTGGGTATGTGGCTGAAAGAAGAGCAGAAGCAACGCATTGCAGCATGGTTAGCGGAAAATGCTAAACCACATACTGAGATTTGATTTTTCTTCACAGAAAATCATTGATCTTCCAGTTTAGGAAACACGACTACCGCGAGAATATTAAAACTTTTCTCGCGGTTTTTATTGCGTAGAATTTATATCCAATTTCTCCCTCCAACGTTATATCAATCTTTCCAATTCCTGATTGACACATAAATTAGCCAAATATTATATATATTCAGTGTAAAATACTGCCTCATGTTCCCTGTTGGAGCAATTAACCACGAACATTTTAAGATTCTTATATAAACAATACTTTTGATTCTTTTATACCATGAAGAAGTCTATAAAAATATTAATCTATTTTTGAGCTAGACAGTTCGTAAGGAAGAATAACACCAGCATTATCTTTAAAATCTTTAGGGTTTCTAGTAATCAATAACCGCCCATTTCGCTGAGCTGTTGCCCAGATTATTGCATCAGGCAGCTTTATCTTTTTCTCATGTCGGATAACTACTGCACATTCTGCTACGTCACTCGTGACACTGAGAATCTCAAAGCTATCTAAAAAGATTCTTGTTGCGTTTTCTTTATCCTTGTCCAGCTTCTTAGCTCCTACCATAACCTCCATCCATGTTATACAACTAATAGCTGGACTATTTCCATATTTTCTCAATGTCTCCGCGGCTTGTTCATATCCATTTAAATAGTCAATCAATATATTAGTATCAAATAACGACTTCATAGCAATCATTGCCATTCCTTGCGTAAATTATTTTGATATTCCAACCCATCCAATTTTTTATCCCCCCACAAACCAAAAGCACTGTTATTCTGTTCTGAAATATTAGCATCAAGGTAAGCATCTATTGCTTTCCGGATCTGTGCAGCACGTGACTTATCGGGAGAACGCTCCTTTAAAATCTCGAGCTTTCTAATTGTTTCTTCTGGCAGATCTATATTAATTCTTACCATAGCAACCATATTTATTTCCCCTTATCAGATATCAGGTATATGTATCATATACCTCATTAGTTCGATTGTCTATTTTTTGATCCAAAAAATTATTGTGATAACTAATCAACAGATTTTACTCTGAAAATATCTATTGATCATGTAAACAAAACATTTAAAACATGTGACTTTTCCATTTGCAACAATACCTAAAATAACCTATAAATAAAGCTGTTACATACATATCGGTACTGTTTAACCCTATCTTTGATTAGATAAAAATTCAAATAAAAACAAATTGTTAAGTTATTGTTAGGGAATGAACTTAACAAACAATCTGGTAGCAATAGATGCCCCAAAATTATAACTAGCGAGATGTTACATGACTACTGATATAAATATTGATCAACTATTAAAAGCAGAAGCTTCATTTATGCTAGGGACCCTGACATTAGAATCCAACATTATCGGGCTTATGAGATACGAAGATGGCACCCTTTTGATAACCCAAGATAGTCCATTCTACCCGAAGAACTATAAGTGGCCAGACCAACTACATGATAATGGAATAATTTCAATAGGCGATAAAGAACTTGCTGTGACAAAAGTTTACACTGCGGGCCTTATTGATGGTCATTTATATATAGACCAGGAAATAACGAAACAAGCAACGTCACCAGAAAAAATTATGCCAGCACACTACTTACCTGATTTACACGGAATTTCAGAAAGAGACCTCATAGGGAAAACGGTAACTCTATCTGTGAACGATGAAACAAGGTATAAGGTAAGTGCTGCACACTCTATGGCCCACTTTATGTCCCTTGCTTTAAATAAAGCAACACATCATATATGGTCCAAAGTATACGATACCGATGATTTGGGAAACTATAATTTAGATAAAGCCGCCATTTACCAATCTTCTATTACAGAGCTTCGATCCGTTGATATTTATCGATTTGGTAAATCACTCAGAAAGAAAGGATTTGATAAAAATATATTAATTGAAAATCTGGATAAAATTAATAGAGAAGTTAATAACACACTCAATAATTGGTTATCTCAGGGTGCGGAAATAACCATTGAATATAAATCAAAAGAGATTAATGACACTAGATTATGGAAATCGACTATTGACTCTAAGGTAGTCACTATCCCAGGGCACGAGCATACTTTGACTGCTATTCATCCAAAGAAAACTCTTGCCCGATAATCATCGCACCAACCCGCTTTTTTAAGCTTGTTCCTTTGGCTCGGTGCCCCG
>NZ_JBHFKT010000049.1:0-34150 GCF_042879335.1 Photorhabdus sp. RM96S
GTGGATAAATAACGGTAAACAGATAAGATTGCAACAAGAATAAAGCGTGGCTTATTTTGTACGGTTAATTCGTCATCTTATGGATAAAAAATGATCATGCGTTAGCCCTGGTAGTATTATTTATATAACGGGTAATAGAGGCGATAAAGAAATAAGTAAAAAACAAATAATAGAAACTAAAATAGGAATGAAAAATGGTTAATAATATATACCCTATGGATTTCAAGATGCATCGCGGCGGCAAGGGAGCGAATCCCCGGGAGCATAGATAACTATGTGACCGGGGTGAGTGAGTGCAGCCAACAAAGAGGCAATTTGAAAGATGACGGGTATAGAACATAATCATGCTCGCGCTTTCAAAAACGATATAGCAATATCCAAATCATTTGTGAAGTTGACGGGCAATGGTTTTTATAAAGAGGAACGGTTTAATCGAACCGTAGAAAAGCCATATTATTGGCGAGTTAAAATAGTGTAAAGCCAGTTTAAATTACAGGCTCCACTTTGAGTTTTATCATGAGCAGGTTTTAAACTGTTATTTAAAGTCACTGTTTTAATTTAGGGTTTTAATCAGTATAGTGTTTTGACGGTTTGTGATCACTTTTACCACTTGATTTTTATTAAGTTTAATCACTATAGGATATCTTATTTTACGTCAAACCAACGTTAATCATACCCTTTATTGATGCTGTTTTACCGGCAATTCTGAGTAGTTTTAATAAATCACTACCCTTGATGTTTTTTCAGATAATCCCCTTTTTTTCAGGGTGTTAATCCTGCCAGATTAATCGTTTTATCCATTTTTTTATTGCGTTGTTTTTATGGTTTTCTTCATAAAATAACGATGATAAAGCGCGTTAATACCCATCTGTTCGGATAATATGCTTTTGCATGCTGATTTCTTTTCGACTTTCTTTTAATGGTTGATGACTTCGATTAAATATAATTAACTCTCCTTTTGAAAAGTTGCATGTATTTAGTTAAATCCGCTTTTTATATAAAAGCTTTAATATCTCTGTATTTTCGCTTTTAAATGGTCATGACAGATTTGGTAATTATAAAATAAACGGAGTATAGTATCGCTGATAAATGCATTAAATATGGCAGGGAGTAAACTGTTTTTTAGTCATTCTGTCTTGCTTAAAAAGCTAGTATTAATCGGAACCTATTTTTTTAACCTTTGTCTGATGGATAACTGAGTTAATCATCTTTAATGCTTTTAAACGTTTTTGTTCTTTTTTCCATGTTTAATCTAAAAGCTTCTCAACTTTTTTTAACGATTATCCTCATTTTTCGTAAACTTCTTTCAGTCATGCAAAATCTTTTGTTTGAGAAAATTTTCTTAATGCGGTTAATCCTGTTGAATGTTTTGATACAATCTCATCTTCTTGTTTTTTGATTAACGCTATTATTTTGTCATGTGGTTAATAGATTCAAAAGCCGTTTTTCCTGATGTTTTCTCTTCCAATATCAGTATAGTATCGAGTTTTTTACCTGCTTTAAAAAATCTTTAATTACTTTCGGTTTTACCTTTAATGACTAACGTTTTTACCGGTTTTTTCGTGATGCACTTGCCCTTTTTCCAGATTTTAAAATCACACTGATTTTACCTCAAGGTGGGTTTTAACGTGGTGGTAAACTCCGTTTGGCGAACAGAACTTGATTAAAATTAAAAAGCGGCGCTTTGTCAGTAATTTGAAGGAGCGTTTAAGCGCTCCTTCAAAGATATTGATGTCATTAAACCAGTTTTAAGTTTCCTGTAATCCCAGTTTTTTCTCCAGATAGTGGATATTCGTGCCACCATTCTGAAAGTTTTCATCATTCATAATCGTCTGTTGAAGCTCGATATTTGTTTTGATGCCATCAATGATCAATTCTGCCAATGCATTTTTCATACGGGCAATGGCATTGTCACGATTTTCACCGTAAGTAATCAGCTTACCAATCATTGAATCATAGTAAGGGGGAACGGTGTAGCCAGCATAAATATGTGATTCCCAACGTACGCCAAATCCACCTGGTGAGTGGAAGCGGGTAATTTTTCCTGGGCTTGGCAGGAATGTGTTCGGATCTTCGGCATTGATACGACACTCAATGGCGTGACCACGAATAACAACATCTTTCTGCTTAATTGAAAGTGGCATACCTGCGGCAATCCGCAACTGCTCTTTAATCAAGTCAACACCGGTAATCATTTCTGTAACTGGATGTTCGACCTGAATACGGGTGTTCATCTCAATGAAGTAGAACTCGCCGTTTTCATACAGGAATTCGAAAGTACCAGCGCCACGATAGCCAATTTCAATACATGCGTTAGCACAACGTTCACCAATACTGCGGCGCATCTCTGGCGTGATACCCGGAGCAGGGGCTTCTTCGACAACTTTCTGGTGACGGCGTTGCATAGAGCAATCACGTTCAGCCAGATAAATTGCTTGACCTTGACCGTCGGCCAATACCTGGATTTCAATATGACGTGGATTCTCAAGGAATTTTTCCATATAAACCATATCGTTATTGAAAGCAGCTTTTGCTTCCGCACGGGTCATATTGATTGATTGTTCCAGATCTTTATCACTGCGGACGACGCGCATACCGCGACCACCACCACCGCCGGATGCTTTGATGATGACAGGATAGCCGATGCGTTTAGCGATGGTTTTGTTTTTCTCTGTGTCATCAGACAATGGACCATCAGAGCCTGGTACACAAGGAACCCCTGCTTTTTTCATCGCATTGATAGCAGAAACTTTATCACCCATCAGGCGGATCGTTTCTGCTTTTGGGCCGATAAAAATAAAGCCGGAACGTTCAACCTGTTCAGCAAAATCTGCATTTTCAGACAGAAAACCGTAGCCAGGGTGAATGGCTACTGCGCCAGCGATTTCTGCCGCAGAAATAATCGCAGGGATATTAAGATAGCTTTTTGCAGAAGCTGCCGGGCCGATACAGATAGTTTCATCTGCCAGCAGTACGTGTTTTAAATCACGATCCGCAGAGGAATGTACCGCAACGGTTTTGATCCCTAACTCTTTACAAGCTCGCAGGATACGCAGGGCAATTTCACCACGGTTAGCAATTACAATTTTATCAAGCATGGGAACGCCTCGTTATTCGATGACGACCAATGGCTCGTCAAATTCAACGGGTTGACCGTTTTCCACAAGAATCGCTTTAACCACACCTGCTTTGTCGGCTTCAATCTGATTCATCATTTTCATTGCTTCAACGATGCAGAGGGTATCACCCACATTGACACGTTGGCCGATTTCGATAAACGGTTTCGCATCTGGGCTAGGTGTACGATAGAAGGTACCTACCATTGGAGAACGAACAACGTGGCCGTCGATTGCAACCGATCTGTCGCTGATCGTTTCTGGTAGAGCTTGAGAAGGCGCAACAGCGCTAGCCAGCGCAGGTTGTTGCGCTTGGACGGGAATATATTGTTGAGCTGCCGGAAAACTCTGGGGGGCTAATGCGCGGCTGATGCGCACTGACTCTTCCCCTTCAGAAATTTCCAGTTCAGAAATGCCAGATTCTTCAACCAGCTCGATCAGTTTTTTTATCTTACGAATATCCATGAGTGTGATTCCGTACTCTTCTGTTTTATTTAGTTGAGTTTTGACAAGCGGTTTACCGCTGCCTGTAATGCAAAGCTATAGCCATCTTCCCCTAAACCGCAGATTACACCAACAGCAAGATCTGAAAGATATGAGTGATGACGAAATGGCTCGCGGGCGTGAACATTGGATAGGTGGATCTCAATAAATGGGATCTTCACTGTCAGCAATGCATCACGCAGTGCCACGCTGGTATGCGTGAATGCAGCAGGGTTAATCAAGATAAAATCAGTATTACCCTGTGCAGAATGAATTCTATTTATCAGCTCAAATTCTGCGTTGGATTGCAGGTGACTGAATTTGACCCCTGATTGATGGGCTTCTTCAGACAATTTGCTGACGATATCATCAAGCGTTAAGTTGCCATAGATATCAGGTTCCCGGGTTCCTAACATATTCAAGTTAGGGCCGTTAAGGAGTAAAATGTGAAACTTGTCTGCCATTGTGCTGGTATCTCCGGCAATTTGTCAACAACTGCCCAACATAATCCTATATTAACGATTTGTCATCTTTTTATAACAGCCACAAGTTCATTTCGGCGATAAAGCGCGACATTATAATCATATCGTAGCATTTAGCAGCTAAATACTGGTCTTATCAGAAAAAATGTCAAGAATAAAACAACCGTACTTTAGAGGCTAATCACAATTCTTAACGAACTCTTACCAATGTACGTCCTGTAACCTGGTTAGCTATCAATTTATTAGCGTATTCCACAGCTTGGTCTAGTGTGATTTCAGTCGTTGCTTGTTGATAAAAAGCAGCAGGCAGTAGCTCTTGCAGACGTTGCCACACGGCGGGGCGTTTGGCTGATGGAACCGTGACCGACTCTACACCTTGCAGGCGTATGTTGCGTAAAATAAATGGCATCACTGTTGTTGGCAGATTGGCATTGCTGGCAAGACCGCAGGCTGCAACGGTACCGTTATAGTGAGTTTGGGCCAGTATTGTTGCTAGTATATTATCGCCTACAGTATCAATGGCTCCTGCCCAAAGTTGTTTTTCCAATGGGCGCGGTGGTTGGCTAAATTCATGACGTGGCAGAACCTTTTTTGCCCCCAGGGACAACAAATATTCATGATTTTCTTGTCTGCCGCTAACGGCAACAACGGAATAGCCAAGTTGTGAGAGTAGCGCTATTGCTGTGCTTCCTACACCACCACTGGCGCCTGTCACAATAACATCACCATTTTCTGGCTTGACGCCACCTTGTTCCAAGGCGATAACACACAGCATTGCGGTAAAGCCAGCAGTACCAATGATCATTGCCTGTCGGCTATCCAAACCAATGGGTAAAGGCGTTAACCATTCCCCTGAAACTCTGGCTTGTTCTGCCAAGCCGCCCCAATGATTTTCTCCTACGCCCCAGCCGGTTAATAAAACATGCTGGCCGATATGAAAACGCGGATCTTCTGTGTGGTGTACGATTCCAGAGAAATCAATGCCCGGTATCATTGGAAATTGACGGATAATTTTCCCTTTACCTGTGATTGCCAATGCATCTTTATAGTTCAGGGTTGACCAGTGAATATCGACGGTAACATCCCCCTTGGGAAGATGAGAAGTCTCAACTTCTTCAATGGACGCTGTTAATTGATTCTGTTGTTGTTTGAGTAGCAAGGCTTTCATTGATCGTTCCGTTTTCTGTAATTGATTTTGTCATTAAATAAGAATAGATAAAAATGGGTGATTTACATAAGGAATATAAGAAAAAATAAAGTATTGATGGATTCTGAAACAGAATCTGTTCACATTTTTTCTATGATGTCGGTATCGGATTTCAGACTATTACCTATCGAGATCTATTTCAGAAAATTCTGTTTTTTATTATTTATTAGCAGAAAGTATTGTATTTTAGTCGCAATTTATTACATCATTAATTTGTTCACTACATAGACTACGTACTTGTAGTTAAATATTGGAAATAGTGAGCAGAAGTGTGGGTCTTATGTGAACTTACAAGAATCGTTACTGGTCAAAAAACAGGAGCGGGTTTATTCGGGTTACGGTATCCGTGCCTAATGTTGAATTATGCAAAATCAGGTGGTTCTTGCATTCAGTTATGGAACAATTGGTAAAATTAACCCATTTTTATGCAGTTTTTTTCTGCTCCGTTTGGGAGAAGTAACGTAGAATATCGCTCTGTTGATATGAATAACGTAGCCACTTTTTTATTGAAGCAAGTGCTTGTGTGCCTTGTCGCTGCTTCATGTGGTTGGTAGAGTAGACGGGTTTCGTTCCGTCCCCAGCTTGCAGGATTATCCTTTCGCTATGTTTAAAAAATTTCGTGGCATGTTTTCCAACGACTTGTCTATTGACTTGGGTACCGCCAATACCCTTATTTATGTCAAAGGTCAGGGTATTGTATTGAATGAACCTTCTGTCGTCGCAATCCGTCAGGATCGTGCTGGTTCATCGAAAAGTGTTGCTGCCGTTGGGCAGGAAGCAAAGCAAATGCTGGGTCGAACACCGGGTAATATTGCGGCAATTCGTCCGATGAAAGATGGGGTGATTGCCGATTTTTATGTTACAGAGAAGATGCTGCAACACTTTATTAAGCAAGTTCATAGCAACAGTTTCATGCGTCCAAGCCCGCGAGTTTTGGTTTGTGTACCGGTTGGTGCAACTCAGGTTGAGCGTCGGGCAATCCGTGAATCTGCACTCAGTGCTGGCGCTCGTGAAGTATTTTTGATTGAAGAACCTATGGCTGCGGCGATTGGTGCAGGCTTACCTGTTTCTGAAGCCACTGGATCAATGGTTGTGGATATTGGTGGTGGCACGACGGAAGTGGCGGTTATCTCTTTGAACGGGGTTGTTTATTCATCTTCTGTACGTATCGGTGGTGATCGTTTTGATGAGGCTATTATCAATTACGTTCGTCGTAATTATGGTTCACTGATTGGTGAAGCAACGGCTGAGCGTATTAAGTACACGATCGGTTCTGCTTATCCTGGTGATGAGATGCTGGAGATTGAAGTGCGTGGTCGTAACTTGGCTGAAGGTGTGCCACGTGGCTTTACGCTTAACTCCAATGAAATTCTTGAAGCTCTGCAAGAGCCTTTAACGGGTATTGTCAGTGCTGTCATGGTCGCTCTTGAGCAGTGTCCTCCAGAATTGGCTTCCGATATTTCAGAACGAGGCATGATCTTGACCGGGGGTGGTGCATTATTGCGCAATCTTGACCGTTTACTGATAGAGGAAACCGGTATTCCTGTCATTGTTGCGGAAGATCCCTTGACGTGTGTTGCTCGTGGTGGCGGGAAAGCACTTGAAATGATCGACATGCATGGCGGTGAACTCTTCAGCGAGGAGTGAGTGTTAACTTGCAAGTGAGGGGGGAATGACGGGCAGCTCAGACCTCCTTGCGATTGCTGTCTGGGAATTCCATTGTTTATGAAACAGTACAGTTTGGAATAGCGCAGCTTATGAAGCCAATTTTTAGCAGAGGGCCTTCCCTGCAATTACGACTTTTCTTTGCTGTTATTGTTGCCATTGCTTTGGTTGTGGCAGACAGCCGCCTTGATGCTCTCAGTAAAGTCCGTAATTATATGGATACGGTAGTCAGTCCATTTTATTTTCTCGCCAATGGCCCGCGTCAAGTGCTTGATGGTGTGTCAGAAACCCTTGCTTCCCGTGAACAACTTCGATTGGAAAATCGTGCTTTACGCCAAGAATTATTGATGAAAAATAGCGATATGCTGTTGTTAGGCCAACTTAAACAGGAAAATTCCCGCTTGCGTGAGCTATTGGGATCACCTTTACGTCAGGATGAACACATGATGGTGACGCAGGTGATCTCCGGTAGGGCTAATCCTTATAGTGATCAGGTCGTCATCGATAAGGGATCAAGAGAAGGTGTTTATGAAGGGCAACCTGTTATCAGTGATAAAGGCATTGTTGGTCAGGTTGTTGCTGTCAGTCAGTTTACTAGCCGGGTATTACTGATTTGTGATACGACTCATGCTTTACCCATCCAGGTCTTACGTAATGATATCAGGGCTATTATTGCTGGTGCAGGTTGTACTGATGATTTGCAGTTTGAGTTATTACCGAGCAACACAGATATTCGGGTTGGGGATGTGTTGGTGACTTCTGGATTAGGGGGTCGCTTCCCGGAAGGTTATCCGGTTGCTGTGGTTTCGTCAGTTAAAGTCGATAATCAACGGGCTTATACTGTAATTCATGCTCGGCCAACGGCAGAATTACAGCGTTTGCGTTATTTGTTGTTGTTGTGGGGGGCAGATAATAATCCATCCGAACCATTGCCTCCATCAGAGGTTTATCGTGTAGCCAACGAACGTTTAATGCAAATGATGCCCCAGGTATTGCCACATGCAAATGAAATGGGACCACCTGCACCATCGTCGGTTTCTGATGAAGCAACCAAGACAACAGAAAGAGTAAAAGGTGCTGAATCGACAATAACGTCGGCTAAATTTATAAATTCGGGAAATCGTTAATGAATCAATACCGGAGTCATGGGCGTTGGATCATTTGGGTATCTTTCTTGATTGCAATGGTGCTGCAAATTATGCCGTGGCCGGAGCAAATTTATATGTATCGGCCAACTTGGTCGGCACTATTGTTGATTTACTGGGTGATGGCGTTACCGCATAGAGTCAGTGTTGGTACCGGTTTTATATTGGGGATCATCGTAGATTTGATTCAGGGAGCGACACTGGGTGTTAATGCTTTGGCTTACAGCCTTGTGAGTTATTTGGTGTCATTTAAGTTTCAATTATTTCGCAATATGGCACTTTGGCAGCAGGCTTTGGTTGTCATTGCTTTATCGGTACTGATGGATCTCAGCGTTTTTTGGGCAGAATTTTTGTTATCAAATGTTGCTTTTCATCCAGAAGTATTCTGGAACAGTTTGGTCAATGGTATTCTTTGGCCGTGGTTGTTCCTGTTAATGCGAAAAATCCGTCGTCAGTTTAATGTACATTAGTGGTCGGATCGCCGTTTTTAATGTCCTGACAGAGCTTATTCCAGCAGGCGTTACTGATGCAGGCCATTTTTTCCAATAACTTGAGGATACGAGTAGTGCGTATAACCGGAGCGTACATAATGTACGTGAGGATTAAGCTCTGCTCTAGGTTCAAAATGGCAAATGAAATAGCCTAATGAGATAGGTAGTAGTAAGGACGAGATCATCATGAAAACCCTTTATCTGGCTTCCGGCTCACCAAGGCGGCGTGAGCTGGTTGAATTATTGGACTTTAAATTTGAAATTCTTTCTCCTCAGGTAAAGGAGCAGTGGCAAGAGGGTGAAACTCCGCGTCAGTATGTCAGCCGATTAGCAAAAGATAAATCTCTAGCGGGAGTTGCTATTGCACCAGAGGATTTTCTGGTGTTGGGAGCGGATACTGTTGTTGTATTGAATGGTAAGATTCTAGAAAAACCACGTAGCGAGCAACATGCTGTTGCAATGCTCAGTGCACTTTCCGGTCAGCGTCATCAGGTGATGACAGCCATTGCTTTATCAGATAGTCAGCGTACCTTAAGTGATATAGTTATTACAGATGTAACCTTTCGCCAATTATCCACGCAGGAAATTTTGGATTATGTAGCAACCGGTGAGCCGATGGACAAAGCGGGAGCTTATGGTATTCAGGGAAAAGCGGGTTGCTTTGTTAAAACGCTGAATGGCAGTTATCACTCAGTTGTTGGTCTGCCATTGGTGGAAACGCACGAATTAATCACAAAGTTTTTTGCGTTAGTTGATGGGAAGGGGAACCTATGACAGCAGAGTTATTAGTCAACATCACACCATCCGAAACGCGCGTTGCTTACATTGATGGTGGGATTTTGCAAGAAATCCATATTGAAAGGGAAGCCAAAAGGGGAATTGTCGGCAATATTTATAAAGGTCGTGTAAGTCGGGTATTACCAGGAATGCAGGCTGCTTTTGTTGATATTGGGCTGGAAAAAGCCGCCTTTCTTCATGCCTCAGATATTATGCCTCATACGGAATGTATTGCCGGTGAGGAGCAAAAGAACTTTCATGTTAAGGATATTGCTGAGTTGGTTCGCCAGGGACAAGATTTAATGGTTCAGGTAGTGAAAGATCCCCTTGGTACCAAGGGTGCTCGGCTCACTACCGATATTACCTTACCTTCCCGTTATCTTGTATTTATGCCCGGTGCATCTCATGTCGGGGTTTCACAACGTATTGAAAGTGAAGAAGAGCGTAATCGCCTGAAAAATATTGTTGCTGATTATTGTGATGAACATGGTGGTTTCATTATTCGGACGGCTGCTGAGGGCGTTGGCGACGAAGAATTAGCTCAGGATGCGGCTTTCTTGAAACGATTGTGGAGTAAGGTGATGGAGCGTAAAAAGCGCAATGTCACTAAAAATAAACTTTATGGCGAATTGGCTTTGGCTCATCGTATTTTGCGTGATTTCGCCGGCGCGGCCCTTGATCGTATTCGTGTAGATTCTCGTTTGACGTTTACTCAGTTACAGGAATTTATTCGCGAATATATTCCTAAAATGACAGCCAGATTAGAGCTTTATAACGGTAGTCAGCCTATTTTCGATCTGTTTGATGTAGAAAATGAAATTCAGCGAGCACTCGATCGCAAAGTTGAATTAAAATCAGGTGGTTATTTGATTATTGACCAAACTGAAGCGATGACCACAATTGATATTAATACCGGCGCATTTGTTGGTCATCGTAATTTGGAAGAAACTATTTTTAATACCAATATTGAGGCGACGCAAGCTATTGCCAGACAATTAAGGCTGCGTAATCTAGGTGGTATTATTATTATCGATTTTATCGATATGAATAGCGAGGAGCATCGCCGACGGGTATTGGCTTCTCTTGAACAGGTGCTGAGTAAAGATCGTGTTAAAACCACGATTAATGGTTTTTCACAACTCGGGCTGGTGGAAATGACTCGTAAGCGGACTCGTGAAAGTATCGAGCATATACTTTGCGGCGATTGCCCTACTTGTAAAGGAAGGGGAACCGTGAAATCTGTTGAAACTGTCTGTTATGAGATTATGCGTGAAATTGTGCGAGTGCACCGGGCAGTTGACGCAGATCGTTTCCTTATTTATGCCTCACCCGCAGTGGCTGAAGCGTTGAAAGGAGAGGAATCTCATGCACTGGCGGAAGTGGAGATTTTTGTCGGTAAACAGGTAAAAGTTCAGACAGAACAGCTCTACAGTCAAGAACAATTTGACGTAGTTATGATGTAACCATCTGATTTGCTGACATAACAGCATTGGTAACCAAGGAGATGCGTGTGAGGCGACTGCCGGGAGTATTATTAGCGACAGCCGCAATAGTCATTATCATTGTGGCTTTGCTTGTTAGTGGATTACGTTTTCTACTGCCACATATTAATGATTACCGCCCACAATTATTCGCTAAAATTGAATCAATTATTGGTGTACCCATTGATGCTGGATATATTGCAGGAGAATGGGAATCTTTCGGGCCTGTTTTTGAATTACGTGATATCAGTGTAAAAACCGCAAATGCTGATGTGAAAGCGAAAAAGATCACGGTTGCATTGGATATCTGGTTATCTTTACTAAGGATGCGTTGGAATTTCCGCGATCTTACTTTTTATCAGTTACAAGTAGATTACTATCAACCGCTGTTTAATGATCAAAGCGGTAATATGTTTTCCCAATCGGATCTATTTTCTGATCTGTTTCTGGAGCAGTTTGATCATTTTAATCTGCAAGATAGCCGTTTTACTTTCCTTACTCCCTCTGGTGAACGCGCTGATCTTCTGTTACCACAATTAACCTGGCTGAATAAAGATAATCGTCACCGAGCTCAAGGGAAAATTAGTCTCTCTTCGATCAATAATCAGCATGGGGATATACAAGTTAAATTTGATTTGCATGACACTAATGGCATATTGGATAACGGTACTATTTATTTACAGGCAGATAATGTTGATGTTCATCCGTGGCTAAGCCATTGGTTGCAGGATAATACTGGGCTGAAGGATGCTGAGTTTAGTTTGTCTAGCTGGATTATGCTGAAAGATGGTCGGATTGATGGTGGTCAACTGCAACTCCGTCAGGGAAAAGCTAATTGGAAAGTTGCTAACAAATCCCACAACCTTTCTGTCAGTGATTTAGTGTTACGAATGCGTCGCCAAGATGGTGGTTGGTTGTTTGATGCACCTGAGCTGGCAAATTTGATCACTGATGGTCAACAATGGCCGTCAGGAAAAGTATCAGTGCTCTATCTACCGGAAGCCAAGAGAGCTGATGGTCATGATCATTGGCGTGTCCGGGCAAAAAACGTTCAACTTGAACGGCTAAGTAGCATTTTACCGACTTTTTCTTTTTTGACGTCTGATCTTGTGAAGGATTGGCAGCATCGTCAGCCACAAGGATTGGTAAAGTATCTTGCCCTCGATATTACACCCAAAATGGCAGATGATTCCCGAATCAGTATGCAATGGCAGAATGTCAGTTGGCAGCGTTGGCAGGAATTGCCTTCTATTGATAATTTCTCTGGTTCTCTCAATGGCAGCTTGCGGCAAGGCAAACTGAGTTTTGCATTGAAGAATAGTGTCGTTGATTATCGAGATATGTTCTTGGCACCGTTCGAGATATCCCAAAGTCATGGCGAAATACTCTGGCGGCAAGATGAGCGAGGCTTACAACTTTGGAGTCAAGGATTGGATTTGCAGGCGAAATCATTGTGGGTCAATGGTGATTTTCGTTATCAACAGCCTAAAGAACAGCCTCCTGCGCTGAATATTCTGGCGGGAATACGGGTTTATGATGCAGGTGATGCCTGGAGATATTTTCCAGAATCTTTGATGGGAACATCTCTGACTGACTATCTAACAGCTTCAATTATTAAAGGGCAGATAGAAAACGCGACTTTTGTTTTTCAAGGCAATCCAAAAGATTTCCCATTTGCAAAGAATAATGGTCAGTTTCAAGTTTTTGCTCCATTGCGTCATGCGACTTTTCAGTACCAACCAAATTGGCCGGCATTGCTAGATCTCAATATTGATCTTAATTTCCAGAATAACAGTTTATGGATGCTTGCTCCGCAAACGGCACTTGGTAAAGTGAAAGCTAGCAATGTTTCAGCAGTAATTTCTAATTATCGCAGTAAGAAATTGTTAATCAACGCTGATCTTCTGGGAGAAGGCAAAGATATTCATGAATATTTTACCCGTAGCCCGTTAGCAAATTCTGTTGGTGAAACGCTGGATATATTGCAGGTTGGTGGTCGGATTGCTGGTAATTTGCATTTGGATATTCCACTCAATGGTGGCAATGTGGATGCCCGTGGTGAGGTGACTTTAAACAATAATCACTTGTTGATTAAGCCTCTAGATAGCGAAATGAAAAATGTGAGTGGCCGGTTTCGCTTTGATAATGGTAATTTACAAAGCGGCAAATTATCGGCCCAATGGCTTGGGCAGCCTGTTACGGTTGATTTTTCTACTAAAAGTTTACCCAAAAACTACCGAGTCAATGTTGGTCTGAATGCGCATTGGGCTGTGGCAAAATTATCTAAATTTTCACCAGCGATTGCTAAAGCGTTTTCTGGCTCTGTTGATTGGGAAGGGAAGGTCGGTGTCAGTTTGCCGTTTCAGGGCAAGCCTCAATATGATATGAAAATCGACGTTGATTTATCACAAGTAGATAGTTATTTATCTGCCCTGAAAGCGGATGAACTGCGTGCTCTTCATATTCTGGCTGATGGTGATATGGAACAGTTGCAAGTAAAAGGCACTCTGGATAAACAGTATGCATTTAATACTCAATGGCGTCTGGCTGGGAAAAGCACTCAACTGTCACGTGGAATTTTACAAAGCAGCGATAAAATTCCTGATTTGCCTGAAAAATCCCTATTGGAATTGAATCTTCCGGTAGTTGAGGGGGAAGAGTGGTTAGGGCTGATTGCGCCTCTGACTTCTGGTTCTTCATTGGCAGGTATGTCAATGTTGCCACAGCATCTGCATATATCACTTCCATCACTGGATGCGGGGGGACAACGTTGGAATCAGTTATCGTTGGATGTGGAAAAACAGCTTTGGGGAACGCAGATCACTGCTAATAGTCGGGAAATCAGCGGTAAACTTAATATCCGTCATAGTGGCTCTTGGCAGATGAATTTGAGCCATCTTTACTATAATCCTCTGCAACATAGTCCTCTGCAAGCTGAATCGGATTTACCTAAGCAATCTCAGACAGGTACAACTCTGCGTTATTCGTTGAATCAATGGCCTTCGTTAGACATCATCTGTTCTGAATGTTGGATTATGGGATTGAAACTTGGGAAGGTGTCTGGTTCCCTGATTCCAGAAGGTAATTCGCTGGTATTAAGAGATGGAATAGTAGAAAACAGTGTCAGTAAACTAACTTTGGCAGGTCGTTGGCAAGAAGGGGCTGTAGGGAATAATACTCGTATTATGGGGCAATTTTCTGGTGAAAAGTTTGATGAGATGGCATCTTACCTTGGTATAGTCGTACCGATTGTAAATTCACCGTTTACCTTCCATTTTGATTTTAATTGGTGGGATACTCCGTGGAAACCCAATTTCCAGACGTTGAATGGCAATCTTAAAAGTGACTTAGGCAAAGGTGCTATTGAAAAATTGGGGGGAGGAAGTGCTGGTCAGTTACTAAAATTAGTCAGTTTTGATGCTCTGTTACGTAAATTACAGCTCGATTTTAGCGATACCTTTAGCCAGGATTTTGAATTTGATTCAATTCGTGGTGATGTTTCAGTAAAAAATGGGATACTCAAGACTGAAAACTTACGGGTTGATGGGTTGATTGCCGATGTGATAACGAAAGGTGAAATCGATCTTGTTCGCCAACAGATCAATATAGAAGCCATCGTCACACCGGAGATTTCTGCTACTGTGGGGGTAGCGACGGCTTTTGTCATCAATCCGATGGCAGGTGCTGCATTATTCGCAGCGACCAAGGTTTTGGGGCCGTTATGGAATAAGATATCCGTTATTCGTTACCGGATTACTGGTAATCTTGAGCAACCGAAAATTGATGAAGTTCTGCGTCAGCTTAAGGAGAATAGAGGAACATGAGAAACGTTAATGTTGCACTCTTGCAGTTATGTAGCGGTGAAAATATCAAACATAATTTGTCGCAAATTGAACAACAAATTAAGCAGTTGCCAGATACTATCAAGTTTGTCATGACCCCGGAAAATGCACTGTTGTTTGCTAATGCTGATAGCTATCGTAGGCATGCGGAACAACAGGGTCATGGGCCTTTGCAGCAAGCTGTTAGTGAGATTGCACGCCGTTATGGTGTTTGGTTATTAATCGGTTCTATGCCGCTTATCAGTCGTGAAAATCCTGAACGGCTCACCAGTAGTAGCCTGTTGTTTGATGATCAGGGTAAGATTTGCGCACGTTACGACAAAATCCATATGTTTGATGTCAATATTAATGATGAACATGGATCATATAATGAATCATCTGTTTTCCAGCGTGGGGAACATATTACCGTTGTAGATACACCTGTTGGGCGTCTCGGAATGACCATATGTTATGATCTGCGCTTCCCTGGGTTGTTTCAGGCATTACGTGAGCAAGGCGCTGAGTTGATATCTGTTCCTGCGGCATTTACTCGTTTAACAGGAAAAGCACATTGGGAGCCACTGTTACGGGCTCGCGCTATTGAAAACCAGTGTATTTTGTTAGCGCCGGCTCAGGTTGGTGTACATGGAACCCGTCAGACGTGGGGTCACTCAATGGCAGTGGATGGTTGGGGGAAAGTGATTAAGAAAAACCCCGATGCAGTCAGTGCATTACAACTGAATATCAGGGCAGATAGCTTGAAGATTATGCGTGAGCAGATGAAGGTGGTGAAACATAACCGCTTTCGACCGCAGTTGACTTCCTTGATTGAAAAAATACCGCAAATTAAAGAGTAGCAATTATGAGTTTAACTTCTGTCAGTGAACACCTACTGGCTGCAAATAAATTAAGCCATCAAGATCTGTTTTCAGTACTCGGTCAACTGGCTGAACGTCGGCTTGATTATGCCGATCTCTATTTTCAGTCCAGTTACCATGAATCTTGGGTGCTGGAAGATCGGATTATTAAGGATGGTTCCTATAATATTGATCAGGGGGTTGGCGTTAGGGCAATCAGTGGTGAAAAAACGGGTTTTGCTTATGCAGACCAGATCACGTTGAATGCGTTGCAACAAAGTGCACAGGCTGCCCGTAGCATCGTCCATGAAAAAGGGAATGGTAAAGCCCATACTTTTGGCGAAGTGACCTATTCTCAGCTTTATGCAGCAATTGATCCGCTGCAAAGTTTTTCCCGTGAAGAAAAAGTTGCGTTATTGCAGTGTGTGGATCAGGTGGCTCGTGCTGAAGATCCAAGAGTACAGGAAGTCAATGCCAGTCTGACAGGGATCTATGAACGGGTGTTGGTCGCGGCAACCGATGGGACCTTGGCGGCTGATATCCGTCCTCTCATTCGCTTATCTGTCACGGTGCTGGTGGAAGATAACGGCAAACGTGAACACGGCACTAGCGGTGGTGGTGGCCGTTACGGTTATGAATATTTTCTGGAAGTGGTTAGTGGTCAGATCCGTGCAGAACAATTTGCGCGTGAAGCTGTCCGTATGGCACTGGTGAATCTTTCCGCTGTTGCTGCACCTGCTGGTACCATGCCGGTTGTTCTAGGGGCTGGTTGGCCGGGAGTGTTGCTGCATGAAGCTGTTGGTCATGGGCTGGAAGGTGATTTTAACCGCCGTGGTACCTCGGTGTTTTCTGGTCAGATTGGTGAAAAAGTCGCGTCTGAACTCTGTACTGTGGTTGATGATGGCACAATAAAAGGTCGCCGGGGGTCATTGGCAATTGATGATGAAGGCGTTCCTGGACAATACAATGTATTGATTGAAAATGGCATTCTGAAAGGTTACATGCAAGATAAAATGAATGCGCGTCTGATGGGGGTCGCGCCGACGGGCAATGGTCGCCGTGAATCTTATGCCCATTTGCCAATGCCTCGTATGACTAATACCTATTTGCTGGCGGGTCATTCCACACCAGAAGAGATCATAAGTAGTGTAGAGAATGGTTTATATGCGCCAAATTTTGGTGGTGGTCAAGTGGATATCACTTCCGGTAAATTCGTGTTCTCGACATCGGAAGCTTATCTGATTGAGAACGGTAAAATTACCAAACCAGTGAAAGGTGCAACCCTTATCGGTTCCGGTATTGAGGCTATGCAGCAGATCTCTATGGTAGGAAACGATCTTGCTCTGGATAAAGGTGTTGGGGTTTGTGGCAAAGAGGGCCAGAGTGTCCCTGTTGGTGTTGGTCAGCCTACTTTGAAACTGGACAACTTGACCGTTGGAGGAACAGCCTGATTTTTGGTTGTTTATCCGAGATAGATCATTATAAGACACGAACGGATAGCCAATGCCCGTGCCGACTTTCAACACAAACTTTCTCGTGCAATTGTTGACGAAAACCAAGCGATAATGGTGGAGACGCGAAAGATGGCAAACCTGATGAAAAATTCTAAACTCGCCCGCGTAATCAGTGATAGAAGAACTGGAAGGGGAACTTAGTTTTAATATTTTCCCCTAACAGAAATTAGAACCTTACGGGTTTTAGGTCGTTAAGCGGATTCAGCCATATCTTTAAGATACTGGAAAATCTGACGATAAGATTTAGGTGGCTTATTTGCCGCCTTTTCTTTTTTGGCGTTGCGGATCAAAGTACGCAGTTGCTGGCGATCGGTTTGTGGGAATAACGCCACCACTTCATCAATAACATCGTCATTGCCATCAATCAATTTATCACGTAATTCTTCCAGTTTATGGAGCAGAGTGATTTGCTGATTATGACGATTTTTCAGTTTATCAAGCGCGGTGGTAATTGGCTCGACATCCCGAGTACGCAGCAGTTTACCAATAAATTGTAGTTGGCGACGGCGCCCCTCTCTTTTTATCTTCTGTGCAAGTTCAATGGCGGCCAGCAGATCCTCATCTAACGGAACGCGTTCAAGCGCACTTTTGCTGAGCTCAACCAATTCTGTACCCAGCTTTTTCAATGCTTCGGCATCACGTTTAATTTCACTTTTACTGACCCAAATTATCTCTTCCTCTTCCTCTTCCTCTTCGGCAGGAGAATCATTGAGCCAATCTTCAGGCTGCTTTGCCATAGTGGTTTTCCTTTTAAAAAGGCCGGAGCTGGCAGGTTTATTTTTGGAGCATGACCTGTAGCTCGGTGGGTGTTAACATCCTAATATCGTGTATTGTAACTGGGAAAAACGTCGGATTACCACTCGACATTGACTGTGTGGATAAAACGGTTCTGTTTTTCCGACAGATTTTCCCTTTATTCATCAAATTACAGGTAATTAATGAAAATCACGGATCAAATTGCGGAACAACGCAAACAACTGGAAAACGCAGTTTCACGGGCACTAGAGCTGGCAAAAGCGGGTTGTGATGCTGCGGAGGTTGCGGTTAATAAAACAACGGGTATTAGTGTCAGTACCCGCTTTGGTGAAATTGAAAATGTAGAATTCAATAGTGATGGTGCTCTGGGGATCACCGTATATCATCAGCAACGTAAAGGTAGCGCATCATCAACAGATTTAAGCCCGGATGCCATTGCCCGTACTGTTCAGGCTGCGATTGATATCGCTCGTTATACCTCTCAGGACCCGTGTGCTGGCCCGGCAGATAAAGCGCTACTGGCGTTTGAAGCGCCAGATCTTGATTTGTTCCATCCAACAGAGTTGGATGCGGATAAAGCAATTGAACTGGCTGCTCGTGCGGAACAAGCTGCATTACAGGCAGATAAGCGTATTACCAATACTGAAGGTGGCAGTTTTAACAGCCATTACGGTATCAGAGTGTTTGGTAACAGCCACGGTATGTTGCAAAGCTATTGCTCCAGTCGTCATTCTATGTCGAGTTGTGTGATTGCTGAACTTGATGGCGATATGGAACGGGATTATGCGTATACCATTAGTCGTCGTTTTGAAGATTTAAAATCGCCAGAATGGGTTGGGCAGGAGTGTGCTCGTCGTGCATTATCTCGTTTGTCGCCACGTAAATTACCGACTATGAAAGCACCGGTGTTGTTTGCTGCGGAGGTTGCAACGGGCCTTTTCGGTCATTTGGTTGGCGCTATCAGTGGTAGCAGTATTTACCGGAAATCCTCTTTCCTGCTTGATCATCTGGGCAAACAAATTCTGCCATCATGGCTGACAATTGAAGAACGGCCACACTTGCTGGCGGGGTTAGCATCTTCTCCATTTGATAGTGAAGGTGTTTCTACCAGCAATCGGGATATTATCAAGGATGGTATATTACAGACTTGGCTTCTGACCAGTTATTCTGCCCGTAAGCTAGGAATGGCAAGTACCGGCCATGCAGGAGGGATTCATAACTGGTGCATTGCAGGGCAAGGTCAAGATTTTGCAGATTTACTGCGTCAGATGGGAACTGGGTTAGTGGTCACTGAACTGATGGGGCAGGGAGTCAGTGCAGTAACTGGCGACTATTCCCGTGGTGCCGCTGGTTTTTGGGTAGAAAATGGTGAGATTCAGTATCCTGTCAGCGAGATTACTATTGCAGGCAATTTAAAGGATATGTGGGCCAATATGGTCACTATTGGGAATGATATTGAAACGCGTAGTAATATCCAGTGTGGTTCAGTCTTACTGCCGGAAATGAGTATCGCTGGTCAATAAGAGATACTCGTTTCCGATTACTTTAGCCAGCCCGGATCAAATGGGCTGGCTGAATTAACGGTGGAGCTCACCGGCAGCTTCTGGTTGGTAAAGTAATTCTAATACTTTGACGCGGGTTTCTTCGCCGTTTGGCAATTCCCAACTGATTTCGTCACCGATACGAAGGCCCAATAATGCAGCACCTAAAGGAGCCATAACAGAAAGCTGATCTGAACTGTCTTGCAGTGACGCTGGATAAACTAAAGTACGTACCCGTTCTTCATTGCTTGTCAGGTCAATAAAACGAACCCGGCTGTTCATCGTCACAACATCTGATGGAATTTCTGCTGGCGGTACAATCTCTGCACGATCCAGCTCCTCATTCAAAGCGTCAGCGATACTAGTATCTGCAAACGCTGGCTGTTCCAACAGGGAATCTAAACGTTCTGCGTCTAATTCGTTGATGATAATTGCTGGTTTAGTCATACCACACTCCAAATGGATTCCAATACAAAATAACACCCCGCACCATGAGGAGGGGGGTGTTATTTAAAATGATTAACCTGATAGTAGGCTGTTCTTACTGGAAAATAAAGAGATCATGATCACGAACTGTTTTGTGCTGCTAATGAAAACAGTGAAGGACATGATAATCCATAGGTGAGTGAGCAAGGTTATTCTTCGTCAAATCCCGAATTAAATAGATCAATAATAGCTGCAAGAGCCTGTTCTTCATCTGGGCCACTGGCTTCAACTTCAATATAGCTGCCTTTTTCTGAATCCAGCATCAACATAGCAATTACACTGCTGGCTTCGGCTTCAACATGGCTATCATTGCGTAAAATAACATGAGATTCAAAGAGCTGTACTAGATCATACAGCTTCATTGCTGGCCGGGCGTGCATTCCCAGCCGATTTTTGATTTCAAGTCTTTGCTTGACAGTCATTATTTTCGCTTTTCGAGAGTACGATGGCGCGACTGTACGTTTTTTCCTCTGGAACGAAAATAATCGGCCAACTGTTCTGCCACATAAACAGAACGGTGTTTACCGCCGGTACAGCCAATAGCAACGGTCAGATAGCTGCGGTTATTGGTTTCAAGCATAGGTAGCCAGAGTTCAAGATAACTGCGGGTTTGATAGATGAAGTTATGCACTTCCGTATGACGGTCGAGGAAAGCGGCTACAGGACGATCAAGACCGGTCATTGGCCGTAATTTGGGGTCCCAGTGTGGATTTGGTAGGAAGCGTACGTCAAAAACATAGTCGGCATCAATTGGAATGCCATGCTTAAAGCCGAAAGACTCAAAGACCATTGTCAACTCACGTTCCCGTTTGCCTAGCAGACGCGTTCTTAGCATTTCAGCCAATTCATGGACTGACATTTCAGAGGTGTCGATAATCAGGTCAGCTCTTGAACGAAGGGGTTCCAGCAGATCACTTTCTTGATCAATAGCGCTTTCCAGAGAAAGATTTTTGCTTGATAGCGGATGCAGACGGCGGGTGTCGCTATAACGGCGGATCAACGTATTACGTTCAGCATCAAGGAATAGTAATTGCGGTGAGAAACTCGCTGGTAGTTTAGTCAGAGCTTCTTCGAAAACTTCAGGTGATTCCGGCATGTTTCTTACATCAATACTAACCGCAGCAGAAATATCGCGGTCAGCTAGCGTATTTGCTAATTCCGGCAGTAATACTACCGGCAAGTTGTCTACACAATAAAAACCCATATCTTCCAGTGCGCGTAAGGCAACGGATTTACCTGAACCGGAACGACCACTGACTATCATCAGCACCATGAGGCGACTCCCCTTAATTTCTTAGTGGTTATTATGAGCCACTCTTATCTATTGCTATCCATGCATTGCAACAGTTATTCAGTGATAATTGCGTATAGTTCTTCATCACTTTGTGCCGATCTTAAACGACGGCAGAGATTTTTATCTGCAAGACGTTTGGCAATCAATGACAATGTGTGTAGGTGTGTTTGGCATTGATCGTTTGGAACCAGTAAAGCAAACAGCAAATCGACTGGTTGATTATCAATAGCATCGAAAGCAATAGGTTGTTCCAGATTTAGGAAAACGCCAACCGCTTGATCTGAGCTTTCTTCATCTAACTTACCGTGAGGGATAGCAATACCACTGCCAATTCCAGTAGTACCTACTTTTTCTCGGGTTAATATTGCTTCGAATACGACATTTTCTGGTAACTTAAGCTGCTTAGATGCTAGCTCACTGATAATCTCTAAAGCCCGTTTTTTGCTCGAACAATGTACATTATTGCGCGTACATGCGAGGGAAAGCACAGAGCTTAGTAGTAAATCTGCTTGATTATTCATTTTCCTATTCACTTAGGTGCTTATTGATACAGGATGCCATAGGTTATCTGTGGCATCCTGTATTTGCGCACTGTTTTACAGTAATACTCTGCTGTTGTTACTACATTTTTTGTTAACTAACTGTTAATGATGTCTCAGTTTGTCTTTATGTTTGGTTAATTGACGCGCCAGTTTATCGACCAGTCCATCAATTGCTGCATACATATCTTCATGTTCTGATGATGCGTGCAACTCACCTCCGTTAATGTGTACAGTAGCTTCGGCGATTTGTTGTACCTTTTCCACTCGGAGGATTACCTGAGTCAGGTTGATCCTGTCGAAATATTGATCCAGTTTGCTGCATTTTGCAGTGATAATGTCGCGTAATGCATCAGTAATTTCAATATTGTGGCCGGTTATTTTGAGTTGCATATTGTCTTCCTTCTCTGTTCATTTCAAACCAGACGCTTACGTTGGTTTGATGGCGGAATGGATAACGACTCTCTATATTTTGCGACAGTCCGTCGGGCAACCATGATGCCTTGATCGGCTAGCATGCTTGTCAGTTTGCTGTCACTTAATGGTTTGGCGGGGTTTTCCGCTGCTACCAGTTTTTTCACCAAAGCCCGTATTGCAGTTGAAGAGGCTTCGCCTCCACTTTCTGTATTGACATGGCTGGAGAAAAAATACTTCAATTCAAAAATACCACGTGGGCTGTGCAGGAATTTCTGGGTAGTCACCCTGGAAATGGTGGATTCATGCATATCAACCTGGAAAGCAATGTCTGCCAAAACCATAGGTTTCATATATTCTTCACCATGTTCAAAAAATTCCTGTTGCTGTTCTACAATACAACGCGCAACTTTCAGCAGAGTATCATTTCGGCTTTCCAGGCTTTTAATAAGCCACTTGGCCTCTTGTAGGTTATTGCGGATAAACTGACTGTCACTTTCATTGCGCGTATGTTGCCCAAGCTCTGCATAATGCTGATTAATGTGTAAACGGGGGATACTATCTGTATTTAATTCTACTTGCCAGTGTTCACCCTCTTTTCGAACCAGTACATCGGGGATGACATATTCTGATTGGTCAGTGTTTATTGCCAGACCAGGCTTTGGTTCAAGTGACTGGATTAAATTTATAGCCTCTTTCAGTGTATCTTCTTTCAAGCGACTCAGACGGATTAAATTGCGGAAATCCCGATGACCTAATAACTCTAGATGTTCGCAAATGATCAGTCTCGCCTCTTTCAGATAAGGGGTTTCTGGTGGAAATATGGATAGTTGGACGAGTAGACAATCTTTTAAATCACGAGCCGCGACACCGATAGGATCAAAATGCTGTATCCGTTTGAGCACAGCCTCCACTTCTGCCAGAGTGAGTTGATTGTCGCCAATGCAGGTAAGGATATCTTCTAGTGGTACAGTGAGATAGCCAGTGTCATCTACGGCATCAATGATTGATGTCGCAATCGCCGCATCTATTTCCGTGAAAGAGGTCAATTCTGCTTGCCACATCAAATAGTCTTGCAGGGTTTGAACTGTTTCACCTTGGTAAAGTGGCAGTTCGTCGTCGTTATAGTCATTGCGTGTCCCGGAAGGTGTGCCAGCGGTGTAAATTTCATCCCAACTGGCATCCAGGGGTAATTCATCTGGCATATCCTTCTGTTGCAAGGCATCAAGCGTATCCATAGCTTCCGTTTCGTGATTGGGAAGTTCCTGATTGCCAATTTCCTGATGATCTTCATCCTGTTCAAGCAAAGGATTCATTTCTAACGCTTGTTGTATTTCCTGTTGGAGTTCAAGCGTAGAAAGTTGCAACAAACGAATAGCTTGTTGGAGCTGTGGTGTCATAGCCAGTTGCTGACTAAGCCTGAGTTGCAAACTTTGCTTCATAGCGTTAAATCAATTCTCCTGGCCGAATTAGAGCCGGAAACCTTCGCCTAAATAAACGCGCTTCACCTGTTCATTATTAAGAATATCATTAGGTGTGCCGTGAGCAATCAGATGCCCTTGGCTGACAATATAAGCACGTTCGCATACATCCAATGTTTCACGGACATTGTGGTCTGTGATAAGGACCCCTAGTCCATAATCTCTCAAATGCTGAATAATCTTCTTGATATCGATGACTGAGATAGGATCTACGCCAGCGAAAGGTTCATCCAGCAAAATAAATTTAGGATTAGCTGCCAGCGCTCTGGCAATCTCTACGCGGCGACGTTCACCTCCGGAAAGTGATTGACCAAGATTGTCTCGTAGGTGGCTGATATGGAACTCTTCCATCAGCTCTTCGGCACGTTCTTTCCGCTGTTCTTGAGTCAAATCTTGGCGGATCTCCAATACAGCCATCAGGTTGTCGAATACGCTTAGACGGCGGAAAATAGAAGCTTCCTGAGGCAAATAACCGATACCACGTCGTGCCCGTTCGTGAAGTGGCAGTAGGCTAATATCTTCATTATCAATGGTAATTGTCCCGGTATCCCGTGAAACGATACCGACGACCATATAGAAAGTCGTCGTTTTCCCTGCACCGTTCGGACCAAGTAGGCCGACAATTTCGCCGGAGTTCACGTTTAGGCTGACATTTTCAACGACCTTACGGCCTTTGTAAGCTTTTGCCAGGTTTTCTGCGTTTAGTATTGCCATATATCGTTATTTACTCTTGTTGTTAGCCCCAGGGCCTTCTTCTTGTAATTCAGAAGGTAGTAGGACGGTTGTCACTCGTTTACCTTTGTCACTAAACGCTTCCATTTGCTGAGTTGGGACTAGATAGGTGATACGGTCGCCTTTTATATTGCTGTCTAACTGTTCCAAATAGGCATTGCCAGTGAGTGTAACCAGCTCTTTATCCATTTCGTAACGCATTTTGGAACCGCGGCCCTTGATTGGTTTGCCATTGTCCTGTAATTGATAGAAGGTTACCGGATTGCCAAATGCTTCAATAACCATTTTCTTAGAATCGCCATCTGGGCGAGTCACAACAACTTTGTCAGCGCGGATATCGATAGAACCCTGTTTGATGATCACATCTTCTGTAAATGTGGAAGTGTTCCTTGTCATGTCAAGGGCTTGTTTAACAGAATCGATAGAAATGGGTTTCTGTGTGTCATCTTTCAGTGCCATAGCGGGAAGACTGACTACAAAGATAGCACTGGCAATAAAAGCATTACGGATTCTGTTTTTCATGTTGGATTTCATAGTAGGTGTTAACCTTTTCAATCAGTTCAGCGGTTTTGTTTCGCAGGTTGCCACGCATTTTCATACCGACGGATTTTAGCCCGACACCAATCAGTGTGACCTGATCGTCAGATGAAACATCCTGAGTGACCAAGTTGATGATAGCGTTCTCTGTAGTAATACGTTGTAATTGTGACGTATTAGTCAGACTGTCAACCTGTACGTCTCCGTAAAGATAGAGCATTTTGTCATTAGTTAGTTTGGCTTTGTTAGCACGAACTGTCCATGTAGCAATGGCATTTGAGTCATAAGTAATTAATACCGGTTTGGTAAACCAGGTAAGTTTTGACTCTGCATAGTTTTGGACGTCATCAGCGACCAGTTTATACGTCAATTTCCCCGTAGGGTCATAAACAAAAGTTATAGCTTCCTGACTTTGATAGGTTGGCTGACTGTTATCTGTGGCAGAAGATGATTTAATCTCATCTGAATCAGACAAGTTCCAGCCAATTAACGCCAGGATGATTAATACCAGAGTTATCACCAACCAGGATTTGATTCTATCCATTCTCGTTTCACTTCAACCTACTATATTGATAATCCTTTGGCTTCTTCCAGCTTATTCTGAGCAAAAAGCACCAAATCACAAAGTTCCCTTACCGCACCGTGTCCCCCTGCAATTTGGGTGACATAATGCGCTTTTGGTAAGAGTAATGGATGTGCATCTGCCACAGCGACAGATAACCCCACTTGTTCCATGACAGGCCAGTCAATCAGATCATCACCAATATAAGCAACCTGTTCTGGTTTTAATCCCAGTTTATCTAACAATTCTTTGTACGCCAAAACCTTATCACTTTGTCCTTGGTAAAGATGTGTAATACCCAAGGTATTTGCTCGATCTTCCAGCAATTTTGCTTTACGGCCGGTAATAATAGCGACTTCGATTCCTGAAGTAATTAAGCAGCGAATTCCGTAACCATCTCTAACATTAAATGTTTTTAATTCTTCACCGTTATTGCCCATATAGATCCGGCCATCGGACATAACACCGTCAACATCGCAAATCAGCAAGCGGATTTTACGGGCTTTTTCAATAACGTCTTTATTAACTGGACCATAACAGGTGTCCAAATAAACTAATTGGCTCATTAAGGCATTTTCTCCGGTTACACCACACCAGCTTGTAGCAGGTCATGCATATGTAATACACCAAGCAATTTATTGTCCTCTGCAACCAATAAGGACGTGATATGGTGTGACTGCATTAAATTCAATGCATCAACTGCAAGGGCATTTGGTTTGATGCGGATGCCACCTGTTGTCATAACATCTGAAATTTTGACATTGTACAAATCGACGCCCATATCAAACACTCGCCGTAAATCACCATCAGTAAAAATACCATCAATATACATATTTTCATCGCAAATGACGGTCATCCCCAGTTTTTGTCGGGTGATTTCGAGCAGTGCTTCGCGTAAGGTGGCGTGACGATTAACCTTTGGAATATCATCGCCTGTATTCATCAAATCACTCACCAGTAGCAGAAGTTTGCGTCCAAGAGTGCCGCCTGGATGTGATAGTGCGAAATCTTCAGCAGTAAAGCCGCGTGCCTGGAGCAATGCAACCGCTAAAGCATCACCCATAACCAGTGTTGCAGTGGTACTGGTTGTAGGAGCCAAACCTAGCGGACAAGCTTCCTGCGGGACTTTGATACACAGGTGGATATCGGCGGCTTTTCCCATATTACTGTTGTAATTGTTAGTCATGCAGATAAGCGGGATTTTTTGGCGTTTTAATGCGGGAATCAGCGATAAAATTTCACTGGATTCACCCGAATTTGAGATGGCTAAGACAATGTCTTTAGGTGTGATCATGCCGAGATCGCCGTGGCTGGCTTCTCCCGGATGAACGAAAAAGGATGGTGTACCGGTGCTGGCGAAAGTGGCAGCAATTTTACACCCGATATGGCCGGATTTACCCATCCCCATGACAATCACTTTACCTTCGCAGTTGAACATCAGTTCACAGATACGGTCAAAATCTCCGTTTATATGTTGTTCAAGTTCTGTTAATCCATCCCGTTCTATGTGTAATACTTTTTTACCCGCTTGCTGAAAATCAATCTTAGGCATTTCTTTTTCCTACTCATTCGTGTTTATTCAATGCTGTAATTGGGAAATAAACAGTACGATAAAATAAGCGATAAAGCAGCTTAATAACAGGACACCTTTAAATCGGTTTAATCGGTGTTTACGACCCAGACAAAATGCAGTAAATATTATGCTGGCTACCATCATTACCCAAAAGTCACGATGGAAAGATTCAGGTGAAATGGCTGCTGGTGAGAGTAATGCGGGAAGGCCCAAAACAATTGATATATTGAATATATTCGAACCTATAATATTCCCGAATGCGATGTCATCTTCGCCTTTGAATGCTGCGGCAATGGAGGTTGCTAATTCTGGCAGGCTGGTACCGACCGCAAGTACGGTAAGCCCGATAACTAATTCACTGATGCCATAAATGCGGGCAATAACAGTTGCATTATCAATAACCATACGAGTTGCCATAGGTAAAATAAGTAACCCTAATAGAATCCAAAGCAGGGCAATGTGTTTATTGCCTTCGACCGGTAATTCCGCAGCCTGTTCTTGCGTATAAATATCCGCTTCGGCGCGGCGCGGTAGAGCAACCATTTTTATCATCAGTAAGATATACACTATGGCGGAAGCGAGTAATACCAACCCATCCATCCGGCTGAGATAGTGATCACTCATTAAATAACCACAGAAGACGGTGAGCAGTAGCATCAACAGCAGTTCCTGCCGCAGGATATCTGATTTTACTTCCATTGGGCGAATAAATGCAGCGGCACCGGGTATTAGTAGCAGATTAGTAATGTTGGAGCCAATAACATTACCCACGGCCATATTAGGTTGATTATCTAGCATTGCAGTAACTGAAACCATTAATTCTGGTAGAGAAGTTCCAATGCCAACAATGGTAATACCAATAATAAATGGAGGCAGTCCCAGAGTACGGGCAAAAATTGCAGCACCATATACTAATCTATCGGAACCATATACCAGTAAAATCAACCCGGCAATTAGAAGTAAAAAGGTCAGAAGCATGAAGCGTCCCTTGTAAGGTATATTCCGAATTAATGTTAACGCTGGTTGATTTTCTAAACAAAAATTGTCTGCCCAGTTAGATGGGACATATTCTGACGGCGGTGGATAGAAAAGTAAAATTTGTCATCACATTAATAGCGAAAATTTTCCAGTTTTTTTGTAGTATATATGATTAATATATGAACCAAATATTAAAGCCAATTTATTAACCGTTAAGGGCTATCAATAATGAATCAACAGACAGCAAATCTCATCGAGATCCGTGGTATGTATTTTACCCGTGGTAACCGTTTGATTTTTGCTGATATTAATCTAGTTGTGCCTAGAGGAAAAGTCACTGCAATTATGGGGCCTTCTGGGATAGGGAAAACGACACTATTACGATTAATTGGTGGTCAGTTACGTCCTGAACGTGGAGAGATCTGTTTTGATGGTGATAATATTCCTGCTTTATCCCGTTCTCACTTGTATGCTGCTCGCAAGAAGATGAGTATGCTGTTTCAATCTGGGGCATTATTCACTGATCTCAATGTCTTTGAGAACGTTGCTTTTCCGCTGCGTGAACATACGAACCTGCCTGAAGAAATTATACAGACCACGGTAATGATGAAATTAGAGGCGGTAGGATTACGTGGTGCCGCGAATTTGATGCCTTCCGAACTTTCCGGTGGTATGGCAAGGCGTGCGGCTCTGGCTCGTGCCATTGCACTTGATCCTGATCTGATTATGTTTGATGAGCCTTTTGTTGGTCAGGACCCGATTACGATGGGGGTTTTGGTGAAGTTGATTGATGAGCTGAATAAGGCACTTGGCGTTACCTGTGTGGTTGTTTCCCACGATGTACCGGAAGTTCTGAGCATTGCAGATTACGCTTATATTATCGCTGAACAACAGATTATTGCTGAGGGTACAGCTCAACAGTTGCACTCTAATTCTGATAGGCGAGTACGGCAATTTCTGGATGGTATTGCTGATGGGCCGGTACCTTTCCGTTTCCCGGCAGGGGATTATAAAACTGAGTTATTAGGATAATGGGATGTTAATGTTAACACAGGCGCTGGCGGCACTTGGCCGACGAGCCATTGAGGTGTTTGCCTCTTTTGGCCGTGCAGGTTTTATGCTGTTCCGCGCGATAATTGGCAAGCCAGAACCTGCCAGACAATGGCCGTTACTCCGACAGCAGCTTTACAGCGTGGGTGTTCGGTCATTATTGATTATTATCGTTTCAGGGCTGTTTATTGGCATGGTGCTTGGCTTACAGGGGTATCTGGTACTGACAACATACAGCGCGGAAGCCAGTCTTGGTATGATGGTGGCGATATCTCTGTTACGTGAATTGGGGCCGGTGGTCACGGCACTGTTGTTTGCTGGTCGAGCAGGATCAGCCCTGACCGCAGAGATCGGTTTGATGAAAGCCACGGAGCAAATTTCCAGCCTGGAGATGATGGCGGTAGATCCATTACGGCGTGTGATAGCTCCCCGTTTCTGGGCCGGGTTTATCAGTATGCCGCTATTATCTTTGATTTTTGTTGCGGTAGGTATTTGGGGCGGTGCGATGGTTGGTGTTGATTGGAAGGGGATTGACAGTGGCTTCTTCTGGTCTTCCATGCAGTCTGCTATCGAGTGGCAGAAAGATTTGCTTAATTGTTTTATTAAAAGTGTCGTTTTCGCCATTACTGTGACCTGGATTGCTCTATTCAATGGTTATGACGCGATCCCGACTTCGGAAGGGATAAGCCGAGCAACGACCAGAACGGTGGTTCATGCATCGTTAGCGGTTTTAGGTTTGGATTTTGTGCTGACAGCACTCATGTTTGGGAACTAAGCCAATGCAAAGCAAGAAAAGTGAAATTTGGGTTGGATTTTTTGTCTTGATTGCACTGGCTGCAATCGTCTTTTTATGCTTAAAAGTGGCAGATATTAAATCGGTAGGCAACCAGCCAACTTACCGTTTGTACGCAACTTTTGACAATATTGGAGGTTTGAAAGTGCGTTCACCGGTAAAAATTGGGGGTGTGGTGATTGGTCGTGTTGCAAGTATCTCTCTTGATGAAAAAACTTATACGCCGCAAGTGGCACTGGATATTATGAAGCAATATGACCATATCCCTGATACCAGTTCTCTTTCCATTCGTACTTCTGGCCTATTAGGTGAACAATATATTGCCTTGAATATAGGGTTTGAAGATCCCGATATGGACACCCGTATTCTGAAAGAGGGTGACCGCGTACAAGATACCAAATCAGCAATGGTACTTGAGGATCTCATCGGCCAGTTCTTGTATAAGAGTGGTGATAATGTCCAAAGTGGGGCAGAGCACCCGCCGACACCTTAGCCAGCAACTGAATATCATTAAGAGGAACCCATTATGTTGAAGAGATTATTAATGATGGCGCTATTGGTTTTTGCGCCATTAGCGAGCGCAGTTGATCAAACGAATCCTTATAAGCTGATGCAGGATGCGGCGGAAAAGACTTTTACTCGTTTGAAAAATAGCCAATCACAAATTCGTCAAAATCCAGATTATCTGCGTAAAGTGGTGAAAGAGGAGCTACTGCCTTATGTCCATATCAAATACGCAGGGGCATTGGTTCTGGGGAAATACTATAAAGATACGACTCCAGAGCAGCGCAAGGCTTATTTTGTTGCATTTGAATCTTATCTTGAGCAGGCCTATGGGCAGGCTTTGGCAATGTATCATAATCAAACTTACCAGATTGACCCTGAAAAGCCGTTAGGGGACAGCAATGTTATTGCTATTCGTGTCACTATTATCGATCCGAATGGCCGTCCTCCTGTCCGTCTTGATTTCCAATGGCGCAAAAACAGCAAAACTGGTTACTGGCAGGCATTTGATATGATTGCTGAGGGAGTCAGTATGATTACGACTAAACAGAGTGAATGGGCCTCTATCTTGCGTCAGCAAGGTATTGATGGCTTAACTAAGCAGCTTGAAATCAGTGCCCGTCAGCCAATTACTCTGGAAGAGAAAAAATAAGATGGCTGAGAGTCTGATCTGGGAAAAAATAGGGCAAACATTGATTCTCAAGGGCACTTTGGATCGTAATAGTTTGCTTCCTCTCTGGCAGCAAAAAGAGAAATTATTGGTCGATATCAATGACATCAATGTGTCACAACTTGAATATGTGGATTCTACCGGGTTAGCTCTTTTAGTCCGTTTCAAACATCATATGCAAAAGAGAGGGGATAAATTGCGCTTTTCTGGCATTGATGAACGGCTTAACACCCTGATTAAGCTCTATGATCTGCAAGAAATGATCATTGATAGCTAACCGATAATCTCATTAATTATCTGTACATACCCTATGGATTTCAAGATGCATCGCGGCGGCAAGGGAGAGAATCCCCGGGAGCATAGATAACTATGTGACCGGGGTGAGCGAGTGCAGCCAACAAAGAGGCAACTTGAAAGATAACGGGTATAATCAGCGCCCTTGTAAGCAGAAATATTACAAGGGCGTTTTCATAGTTTAAGAATAAGCAGGATTCTATTAGGATAGATGGCTGTCTATTATTTATTTCTAACTACATACCCTATGGATTTCAAGATGCATCGCGGCGGCAAGGGAGCGAATCCCCGGGAGCATAGATAACTATGTGACCGGGGTGAGTGAGTGCAGCCAACAAAGAGGCAACTTGAAAGATGACGGGTACAGAACATTGAGCAATTATGGATACTAATGAGATTAAGCAAGTGCTGATGGATAAATTAGCACTGGATGAAGTCATTGTTAACGGAGATGGCAGCCATTTCCAAGTTATTGTGGTTGGTGAAATGTTTGCCGGCATGAGCCGGGTAAAACAGCAGCAAGCCGTTTATGCGCCTTTAATGGAATACATTGCTGACAATCGTATTCATGCCTTATCAATTAAAGCCTACACGCCGGATGATTGGAAACGGGATCGCAAGCTCAACGGTTTTTAATGTTGTTTGCCTCGCAGCGAACAGCAAATTATATAAAGAGAGTAGTCACAGATGGATAAATTTCGTGTGAAAGGGCCCACTCGTCTATCGGGTGAGGTTACTATTTCCGGGGCAAAAAATGCTGCACTGCCAATCCTGTTCGCCGCGTTGTTGGCTGAAGAGCCTGTTGAGTTGCAAAATGTTCCAGAATTGAAAGATATTGATACCACTATCAAATTATTGAATCGCCTTGGGACCAAAATTGAACGTAATGGTTCTGTATTTGTAGATGCTCGCGATGTGAATCAATATTGTGCGCCTTACGAGCTAGTAAAAACCATGCGTGCCTCTATTTGGGCGTTAGGTCCTTTGGTAGCGCGTTTTGGTCAGGGGCAAGTTTCTTTGCCGGGTGGTTGTGCGATTGGCGCCCGCCCGGTTGATCTGCATATCAGTGGTTTGGAACAGTTAGGTGCTGAAATTGTGCTGGAAGAGGGCTACGTCAAGGCTTCCGTTAACGGGCGTCTGAAAGGGGCTTGCATTGTGATGGATAAAGTTAGCGTTGGAGCGACAGTCACGATTATGACCGCGGCAACGTTGGCAGAAGGGACAACAATTATTGAGAATGCAGCACGTGAACCTGAAATCGAAGATACGGCTAATTTTCTCAATACCTTGGGTGCAAAAATCACAGGTGCAGGCACTGACCATATCATCATTGAAGGTGTAGAACGTCTTGGTGGTGGAGTATACCGTGTATTACCTGATCGGATTGAAACGGGGACATTTCTTGTTGCGGCTGCGATATCTGGTGGCAAGGTAGTTTGCCGTCATGCTCAGCCTAATACGCTGGATGCGGTATTAGCTAAATTGCGTGAGGCGGGTGCTGATATTGAAATTGGTAAAGATTGGATAAGCCTTGATATGCACGGTAGACGCCCTAAAGCTGTGACATTACGTACAGCTCCGCACCCTGGTTTCCCGACCGATATGCAGGCACAGTTCAGCTTGTTGAATTTGGTTGCTGAAGGTGCAGGGATGATTACTGAAACTATTTTCGAAAACCGTTTCATGCATATTCCTGAATTAATTCGGATGGGAGCTCATGCGGAAATTGAAAGTAATACTGTGCTTTGTCATGGTGTTAAAAAATTATCTAGTGCTCAGGTGATGGCGACGGATTTACGTGCATCGGCAAGCTTGGTTCTGGCGGGTTGTATTGCGGAAGGCGTAACGGTTGTTGACCGTATTTATCATATTGACCGGGGTTATGAACATATCGAAGATAAGTTGCGTGGACTTGGCGCAAACATTGAACGAGTGAAATCAACGTAGGCTTACTGTAGGTATGCGCCAAGATAGATCATAAGAAAGCCGGAAGATCACTGGGATCTTCCGGTGTTTTTAGACGTAAAAAAGATTTTCTCGAACAAAAGAAATGACTTCGTCTTTACTTAATTCAAATACAGGATCTGCATCCATTCCTTTTAAATAATCAACAACATATCTTAGCCTCTCATCATCAATGTCATGATCAAGGTAAAATTCATATGCATATCTAGCAATGTTAGCAGTATCGTAATTTTCTTGAAGTTTTTCATTCAGGCCACTTATAAAAAGATGGATTAGATTGTTCATGACAATCCCCCACATTTTTTAATAGCTTTTCCTGAAGTTGTTGCTATGCCTGAATCTATATCCGCTTTGGTAGGTGGATAATGAGGTAAATCCAATACCCGGCCATCTTTCATCTTAGGATGTACACGATTAACCTTGCTGGAATGATCGTAAGTTTCTTCCCAAGACTTCACACTTCCTGTTGATGGATTCCACTCTGTGACATGAGAACGTCCACGCGTTGGCCCTTCAGTTCTAGCTAACGCTTCCTTATCATAATAACGGATTCGTCCATCAGGTAATTCGCGGATATTTACGGCAGAACCTTGAGCTTTTTGTAAAGCTCTAAGTTTCCGATTTAATAATTGCGAAGGTGAACCCGCTAACCCTAAAGGGTCAATCCAGTTTACCGGATCATGGACATAGCTGTACGGGTTAAATCCGCCACTAAGATTCAAAGGGTCCGGCGATAAGTACTGGCCTGTTTCCCTCTCGTAATAACGGTGCCGGTTATAAAATAAACCGCTTTCCGTGTCTTCATATTGGCCACAAAACCGGAGGTTACAGGTCAGGTTGCGCGGGTCATTGACCGTCAGCACCGGCCAACATTCCGGCTCGCCCCAGGTGAGCAGTCGTCCGGCCCATATCAGCTCCCCGGCTTCGGTCAGAATTTCCCGC
>NZ_JBHFKT010000050.1:0-32128 GCF_042879335.1 Photorhabdus sp. RM96S
TTCAACTAAGTTGTCCATAGCCTGTTCCCCCTCGGAGCTGTTTTTGGTGTGCACCAAAACTTTGCTCCTGGAACAGGCTTCTCGTCAATTTCTTATCCAGAATTCGGGTTATATAGGATATCTCAATAGAACAATGGGATATCCTATGGTTAATCATATTTAATTAACCTGAACTTCGCTTAAGCAGGGAACTAAAGCGCCTGAGGTACGATCAAATTTTGCTAAAGAAAACAAAATCGTGGAGATCCTCAGGCTATGGTTACTTTAGAAGAACTTTAGGGGGTATTCTTAACATGGTGGCAAGCTCCGTTTGGTAAACGCAACTTAATTAAAACAAAGTGCCGGATAAAAAATCAGCATTTTGTCAATAATCTGTTTACTCATTTCGTTATTCGTTTTTTGATCATTCCACCTTGGAGTTATTGTAAATGATGATATGTTCCCACTGGCAACTCCTTGGCTACATCACGAAACCAAGGCAAACCATGCCATACCGCTGGATCGCCAATTATGAAAATGTGTTTTTTTGCTCGGGTGAGCGCAACGTTTAACAGATTAGGCTTGCTGGCAGCCCATTTTGCGCCGCCATCATTATTTTCGTCGCAGCCTAGGACAAAAATGACAATATCGTTTTCTTTGCCCTGAAAAGTATGCACTGTACCAATACAATTTTTTTGCCATACGTTGAGTTCTTTTCGTGTCATCAATGGCATAGATTGCCGCCAGGTAGCCAGATCACGCTTTCCTAATAATTCACACAGTGCTGACTTAACTGCTTTGAACGGTGTAATAACATAAATCGAATGAAGAGAAACATTTGCAACAAGCAGTTGGTCCAATAACTTGAGCAAATCTTTACCGTGGCTGTCACGATATTGTTTTTCACCTGTCCCTCCAACCGATGCCAGCCAATGGTTTTCCAGAATGTTGTTCATAGGTTGGCAGCGAATCTTGTCAGCATCAAGCCCATGAATCATGCGGCCATTGTAGGCCATCTTATTAGCCAAACTGAACATTGGTTCAATACAACGACGGTGTACCCACAATGGAATACCTAGCCAGATCAGGTTGTTCATGACTTCTAATTCACATCCCCAATGATTGACGCGATCAGCAACCTGTTGCACTGAAAGTAATCCCGGATTCCAGTCTTTAGCCTTTTCATTCAGAGCATCTAGGCAAAGACGTTCAACCAACGGCGGAGGGGTCGTAAATACCGGTTCAATCTGCAAAGGGTCTCCAACAACCAGTACCCGTTTTGCACGCCAGAGTCCCCCGACAGCTTGTTGTGGAGGTGCTTGGCCGGCTTCATCGATCATTAACCAGCCAAGTTCTTCGCTTTCCACTCCGTGGAACATGCGCCCTATAGATGCGAAAGTTGTGGATAATACGGGCACAAACATAAACAGCGTTTGCCACCAGCGTATAGGCGTGATTTTGGAATGAGGTTGTGCTAAAAAAGCCGCGAGATTAAATATTATGAAGTCTCTAAAACGAGGTACTCCTAGTGCTTCATAAAGCCAAGCCTGATGAAGTTCCATCGCTGTGATAAATAATGCGGAACGTTGACGATTTATCTGTGCGTTCTGCCAAAGGGCCGTTCGTTGTAATGTTGCATCAGTGATAGGTTGGTTGATATCTGGCAATGTGATATCGGAAAACTGCTGCTTCAAAGTTTGTAGAGAACGATGGTCATTCACCCGCTGTTGGATAATTTTTTCGATATTCTGTTGTAAGGTTCGCTTTTTTTCAATTATGTCATTAACTGACTTGCGTTGTTCCGCAACACGCTGGGCTTGTTCGGCTTGCAATCTCATCAGTCTTAATACTTCGTGTTGTGCACACTGCAACGTTTCTTTATACACATGCACTCGCTTGCGATTCATCAGACGCATTAGCCATCCTGGTGCATCACTTTCGATAATTTTTTGTTGCTGTTCCGCATGTTGGAGCTGTTTTCCTAATACATCTTGCTCTGTTTTCACCTGTTCCAGCCTGTTAAGCTGTGTTTCGTACAGTCCTTCTATTTGCTTCAACTTCAGTGATAACGTGTCGAATGAATCGTTATGCTGTTTTTCTATCAGATGCACAAACATTTCTAGTTGCTGTTGAAGTTTTTTTGTCTTTTCCAGACATACGAGGAAACGTTTTTTAGCGGTGGCGAAAGAGATGGGGTTGTGATAGTGCCTCCAGCGCCAAAGACTGAGAAAGTTCTCTTCAGCGGGACGAGAGGCTTCAGTTGGGGTGTCGCGTAAAAAATGTTCATCAAAAAATAAGCGATCAGAAAATTTAGTCCGGTTTGGTTTGTTGCCCAAAGCAGCGGAAATGATCCCCCAGCATTGTTTCTCTTCCTTCAATGGACGATAGAGGTGATAGGTTCTAACTTTTCCCTGACTATTTTTACTTTTTTTATGTTCGCGCTTCGGGCGGTTCTCGGCAGCTATCTGGTTTGCGGTTGGTGCTAAATAGTCAAGCGATTGGAATTCTTCAGCCAATGATTTCTTTTGCGGCAATTCTTTTGATATGTTTTCTGCTGCGGCGTTGTTGGATGACGCAATGACCATTTCGAAACCAGTGAGTGCATTCACAATAAAACCGGAATTGTCCAGCGTGTCATCAACTTTTTGATAACGCGTAAGTATCTTCGCTCGTTCAACAATGTTATGTGCTATTAGATCGCGCAGAAGCGTTGTTTTTCCAGTTCCCGGAGGGCCGTTGACGGAAAGCAGCCCACCATCAGCGAGCTCTTCTATCGCCGTATTAATAGCAAATTGCTGCATTAGCGACATGGCATGTTTGGGATCGGAAGGCCAGCGTCCATGAGGCATCTTCGCTGGATGGAGTTTACTGATGATGGAGGCAAGCCCGTCTTGTGAATAAAGGTCTGGATTCCTGGGGACACTATGATGAGAAAGATATGCTCTGAGAGCTTTGCATCTATCTCCTCGTTTTAGGGCCGTAATAGCGTATTCAATGTCCTCAAAGAAAAAACTATTTAAAATAGGAAGTGCAAAGGTTTTATCATTAGCGCTGACTTCTTCTTCAATTTCATCGCTATTTTCTTGTGATGCTTCTGTACAGTCGCCATTTCCCTCCATCCAGTCTATTTGTAAAGCATATTGCCATTGGGGTTCAAAATCTGCCCAACTCACCAGATGTGTCGTCAACAGTGTTAAAATATCATTTGCTTTTAAAATACCGGGGCCATTTTCTCGTATTGGCTTCAGAGAGACGCTAAAGTTGCCGAGGGTATTTTTAAGATGCTCGCAACTGGCTGAAAATACCTTCGTATTAAGCTGTTCAAAACGTTCATCACGCAGGTGCCCTAAAGCCCAAGGAAGAGAACTCACTGAAAATTTATCCAGAGCAGGGTTTCCTTCCGTGCCTAATGGAATTTTGGCAAAGCAGGTTGTTCCTTCTTTATCCAGCCGTTGCTCAAATTCTTCTGCATAATACCCTTCATCTGGACCAAACACCGCTTGGCTGATCGCGTTAGCGATAGCTTTATCAAACAAACCGACGTACAAGTTGTATAAGACTTTTTGATCGGGAATATCATGTTGTTGACGGAGTTCTGACGAAAGCCAGGGTAGTGCCTTATCTCCCAGCTGATAGAGTGTTTTAAGCGGAATTAGTAAGCTTTTATCTTTTTTTTCAAGTGTATAAGGTTGGAAGAACTCTATACGTTGCCAGGTACGGAGAATATCATTCGAAAGGGAAATTGCGGCCATCATAGCTCTTTGAATTATCTAATAAATGCCTTGAATGATAAGAGTACAGCAATCAATATGGGTTTTGTAGGCGTTTGGCTTAAGCGTTATGACATACGTCACAGTCTGGTAACAAAGCCCCCCATACTTTATTCATCTTCCTTATCACGAAGCACTATTCGGGAATGCTAGCTACAAGATAGGTTAAGTGTCGTATATTTGCTGTGATGAAGAAATAGCCAGAGGAGAACAGCAAATTAAATGGATGATTTAACAAAATTATTCCCTGATGTTGCGGATGCGAGAGCATCTTCACTTCGATAAAAATGAGCCCCAAAATGAAGCCTAATGTTCGTCAAATCGAGACCGCAAAGCCTAAATAACGTTAACTTTACCTAAGAACAGCAATTATAAGCATCACATAAATTCAAGCTCGGCTTTTTGGGTTGGAAGGTATAAACAATTAATCCCGAAACAACCTTTAACAAAAAGCCGAACATATTAAGCCGCACTGGAAAAGAGAACCAACACGTTACATTAGATTCCTGCTTAACACACTACACACATTGGTTTACCTGAAACGGGTTCGGGGTGAATTTCCGCTTCGATGCTGAATACCTGCTGTAATAATTTCGGGGTCATAACCTCCTCGGGTGAACCTTGGGCGATAACCTGCCCTTGGGAAAGCAGCACCAGGTGGTCACAGTACCGGCTAGCCTGATTGAGGTCATGAAGTACAGTCACGACTGTTTTTCCTTCGTTGTTCAGTTCACGCAGCAGCTTCATCAATTCCACCTGATGGTTGATGTCAAGATATGTAGTGGGTTCGTCGAGCAGTACCACCGGTGTATCTTGGGCCAGAACCATTGCCAGAAAAGCGCGTTGGCGCTGCCCGCCTGAAAGGTCGGCAACGCGTTTATCGGCAAGATGGCTAATCTGCGTTTTTTCCATTGCCTGTTGTACAAGATGACGATCATGAGGTGCTAAACGCCCCCAGAACGTAAGCCAGGGGCTGCGTCCGTATGCAACCAGTTCATGGACGGCGATCCCTTCTGGTGTGAGAGGGTGTTGCGGTAAAAGCGCCAGATGTCTGGCGAGCTTGCGTGAGGAAAAGTGCGCTAAAGGTTCACTATCTATTGTTATCTTTCCAGATAATGGTGTTAATAGCCGCGAAAAGCATTTCAGTAATGTTGATTTCCCGCAGCCGTTAGGGCCGAGCAACGCCGTGATTTTCCCGGTCGGGAGGGTGAGCGACAGGTCATTCAGAATGCGTTTCTCCCCGTAGCCCGCAGATAACTTTTCCGTAGCCAGTTCCATTTAACGTGTCCTCACTAAAAGCCAGAAGAAATAAGGAGCGCCAATGATGGCGGTCAGTACGCCAGCAGGCAATTCCATTGGTGGAGCTATGGTCCTTGCCAGCAAATCGGCTAGCAGCAGAACCTGTGCACCCATAAGCATGGATGCTGGTATAAGCCAGCGATGCCGTCCTCCCACAAGTCTGCGAACGAGATGGGGTACCACGAGGCTGATAAAGCCAATCGGACCGCAAACGGCGACGCCTGTTGCGGCGAGCGCGACTGCCAGCATTAATCCCCAGGATTGTACGTGTGGGAGCGAGACGCCCAGTGTGCTGGCGCTGTCATCACCGAGTGCCAGCAAATCTAAATCGCGACAAAAGCGTAGGCTGAGCGGTATCAGTATCATCAATACCGGCAGGGCTATAGCCACAAACTGCCAGTCGCGTCCCCACAGACTGCCCGTCAGCCACAAAAGCGCGTTGTTGATATCTTGTGGGCGCGAGAGCATGAGGTAATCGGTGATGCTTGTCCAGGTAGCTGAAAGTGCCACGCCAACCAGTGCAAGGCGCAGTGGCGAAGAGGGACCGGCAATCGCCCGCAGCAGGATTAGTGCGGCTATTCCACCGCAAAAAGCGAGTAGTGGAAGCCACTGCACCGACAGAGAAGGGAAAAGTATCAGCGCACTTACCGACGCCAGGCTTGCTGCATGATTTACCCCCAGTACATCGGGGGAGGCCAGTGGATTACGAACAATCCCTTGGACCAAAACGCCGGAAAGTGCCAGTGCAGCGCCTACAGTGATGGCGAGTAAAATACGCGGTAGGCGGTACTGCGTTAGCATAAAGTGGTGTTTGTCACTGGGTTGCCAGCCGCTTATTAACGCGTCCCAGGGAAGTGGTTGTGCGCCCATGCGTAGCGCTAGCACCAGCGTAATTGCCAGAAACATGACCAACAGTGAGATAACCTGACGATTCATGTTCGCCTCCTTGCCAGCCAGACAAAGCAAGGGGCACCAATCAGCGCCAGTACCGCACCTGCCGGGAGTTCTCCTGGCCAGGCCAGTGTACGGGCCAGTAAATCCGCAAGTAGCATAAACACTGCTCCCAGCAACATGCACATTGGCAGTGTGCGGCGTAGATCATAGCCAACCCAGAAACGCGCCAGATGGGGCATTAGCAGACCAATAAACACGATCGGTCCTGCCACACTGACGCAGACCCCTACCAGAATCAGCACCGCCAGACTGATGAAGATACGTAGTCGCGTCAGGTTCACGCCAAGTGTATGGGCACTGACATCGCCAGCGTTGAGCAGATTAAGCGATTTCGCCAATAACAAGACCGCAGGTACAGTGACCACGGTGAAAGGGAATAGTTGCCAGAATTCAGGCCAGAGAACATGGGAGATTCCACCCGCCAGCCAATAGAAAATGCTGTAAGCATGATCTTCGGCAAGCAGTAGCGTAATACGTGTTAGTGCCATACATAAGGCAGATAAGGCAATGCCCGCCAGAATTAGCTGGTTGCGATCGTATTTTTGCTGCCAGCTACCACTTGCGGCCATCACCATCATCCAGCTAATGCCACCGCCGCAAGCTGCCACCAAAGAAATAGAATATCCGGCCAGCGGTGTCGGGCTGAAAGCGCTGGTCAGCGCCATAGCCAGTGCTGCTCCACTGTTAATGCCCAGTAAGGAGGGTGAGGCCAGCGGATTATGAGTGAGCGTCTGGAGTAGTGCGCCGGCCAATGCCAGAGCTGCGCCAAGCAGAATAGCAACCAGACTGCGTGGTAGCCGCAGATTGATAACCAGCGCTTCAGGCAATGTCGGTGTATGACCTGGCACCAGCGCCTTAAGTGCGCTAATGGCGGGAATGGGAATAGCGGAGTAGCAAAACAGGCTTAGCCAGAACGCACTAAACAGGGCAACCAGCGGCAATCCCCAGCGCCAGACCGCATGGTGATGGCGTCTCATGGTGTTTCATTAACGGGTTGATGATGGAAGATTTTTACCGCATCACTGCCAATGCGTTCAGCGGCAAATATCCCGCGCATACGAGCCCAAGTATTGCTATCTACCGCTGTTATCTGATGCTTGTGCTGTGCTGTCATCATCTGCCACAGCGTATCTTGCTGCCAGCGCTTCACGATGCTTTCTTGGCGATAGTGGGCGACGATAAGCCAGTCAGGATTGAGTGCCAGTAACTGCTCTAAGTTGAGAGAAGCCATTGCTGCATGATTAACTGGCGCCGGAACTTTCAGCCCTAATGCCGTTAAGACGCTGCCGGTATAAGTATCGCTGGAGTGCAGGTTAAATTGCTGTTCGCGCGAGGTGCCAAAAACCACACTGACGCCTTGTGGCAACTGACTGGCATAGCCTTTCATGCGTTCACGGTGTTCTGCCAGCCGTTGTTGCATCTCACTCTCTTTCCCCATGATTTTGCCGATGATCGCGGCAGATTGCAGGTTTTCTTCGTAGGTTTCGTTGCGGGACTTTAGCAGTAGGACGGGCGCGATGCCTTTGAGCGCCCGATAAATCCCCGCGTGGCGTTGGCTGTCTGCAATGATGAGATCAGGTTTTAACGCGCTGATGGCTTCAAGGCTTGGCTGAGCGCGAGTGCCCGTTGATTGCCAGGGTTTAATACGCTGGCGAACATCCGTGAGGATGCGCTGCGGATCATTATCATCGGCAATACCTACCGGGCTGATATTGATGGCGGCCAATGCATCAACAAACGATAATTCCAGCACAACTACGCGCTGGGGAACGGTATTGAGGGTAAAACTGCCCTGCTCATCTTGTACCGTGACCGCAATGGCATGGGGCAGGCTGGTGAAGAAGAGCAAAACGATAAACATTACGTGAATCGGTGCAAGCATAACTTAGCTCCAGAAATAGCAAAGCCGGGCAATAGCCCGGCGAGCGGATGAGTGTAACATCAGAATTTTAGCGAACCCAGCATATAGAACGTACGTGGCTGCCCGGCGTAGAGACCTTTGTTATTATCATCATAGGAACGGGTGTAATACTCGTGGTCAAAGATGTTTTTCACCCCAAAGGCCAGACTCAGATTAGCCATTTGTGGACCGAAGTCATACGCCACGCGCGTATCCCACAGCATAAAGCCCGGAATACGGCCGGTGCTTCCATTGGCGCTTTCCTGCACGGTATTAGCGTTATCAGCAAACTGGCTGGATTGGGATGCGCTGTTGAGGTTGAAAGTCCAGCTACCCGGTTTGTAATCTATGCCAAATGCACCTTTATGTTTCGGTGAGAACGGCACTTGATTCCCGTAGCTGTCACCTTCTTCACGAATTTCTGCGTTGACATACGTGTAACTGGCGTAAACCGAAACGTTATTCAGCTTGGGCGTAAGTTCGGAAAGATCGTAACGTGCCTGAGTTTCCAGTCCTGTGTGTCGGGTTTTCCCACGTGCCGTAACGGTATCATTAGTCTGGTTGGAGTCGTACTGATTGTTGAAGTTAATCAGGAACAGCCCCATTTCCGCTGCCAATGCGCCGTCATCGTAGCGAGTTCCAACTTCCCAAGTTCGCGCCTTTTCAGGTTCTACATTGCCGCTTTTCACAGCCTTGCCAATTTGGCTGTACTGTACGGTACCGAATGAGCCTTCCGTATTGGCGTAAAGATTCCAGCTATCAGTAATATGATAAAGAACATTGAGTGCAGGCAGCGGCGCATCGTAACTTACTTCTTGGCGGGTGCCTTTCACATTGTTGTTTTGGAAGGATTTGATATGTTCGAATCGTATTCCAGGCGTGATGGTCCAGTTGCCGATATCAATGCGGTCGTCAATATACCAAGCATGAGCCTCGGTGCCGGAGCGAGTATTACGGTCATAAGGGCTTGATGTGCTGGGTAATTCGCCGCTGCTGGTGGCGGTGTAGTAACGCATTTCGTGACTGGATTCATTCACATAACGGTAGCCAATCCCTACTTCGTGGGCTGAAGGACCTAAATTGAAGAGCTGGCTATAGTGTGGTTCGATGCTGCGCACCCAATATTCTCGCGGGGAAAGGGTAATGCGCTTGCCCTGCTCAAGATAACCGCTGCGCAAGGTATGAGTGTATAAGCCCTGAATATTGAATTTGTGCTGCTGGTCGGGTTGATACTGATAGCTGAGACTTGCGAGCTGACGGCGGCCCCAGAAGCGGTCATATGGGCGAGTGGATTGCCAGCGATTGGCATCGTAATCGGCGCGTGAAAGGCCACCGGGCATATCCGCACTGCCATCGTAATATTGCAGTAGGCTGTTGAAGGTATGCACTTCATTGGGTGCATAGCGGCTTTTGAGCATCACGTCGTCAATGTGCGTGGCGCTGTGCTCGCGCCAGTCGCTGCCGCGTGTGCCGGAGTAGAGAAGCGCTGTGCCGAAACCATTATCTGCCGTACCGCCAATCATCAGATTATTGGTCTCTTTTGGATTATTTTGTGAGGATGTGGGGCTAAGTTGTCCTTCCACACTGGCATCAATACCAAAATCCTGCGGGATAGCGCGGGTCACGAAATTCACCACACCACCTACGCTTTGTGGCCCGTAGCGTACAGCGCCGCCGCCGCGTACCACGTCTATTGCGTCCATATTGCCGAGAGATACTGGCGCTAATGATAGCTGTGGCTGTCCATAAGGCGCGTAGGGTACCGGAACGCCGTCCATCAGAACCGTAGAGCGGCTGGCGAGACGTGGGTTCAGGCCACGAATGCCAAAGTTCATCGCCAGGTCGTGGCTGCCGGTACCGTTGTTTTCCGGTGCGTTGACGCCGGGAATGCGGTTCAGCACTTCACGCATTGTGGTTGCGCCTGTTTTAGCAAAATCTTCTCGGCGGATGACATCACGTGCGCCTGCATGTTCAAACACGTCAGCTTCACGGGCACTCCCTAGCCAGTCGCCTACTACGGTCAGCACGTCTTTCTGCGCAACAGGGGCAGGTTCGAGTGTGAACGTGTTATTGCCCAATGTTTTCACCTGCAAATCAGTGCCGACCAGCAAGGTGTTCAGTCCATCGGTGATGGAGTAATTGCCGTGTAGACCGCTACTCTGTTTGCCGCGGGTTAAGCTGGCATCTACTGAAAGGGTAATACCGGCGTGGGTGGAGTACTGATTAAGGACTTTATCCAGTTCGCCCGCATTAATGTCATAGTGTGCGCTAGTTGGCTCTACCGCAGCATACGTTATCCCTGAGGTTAGGCAAGCCACCGGTAACAGGCTCAAACGAATCGCCATTACCAGCGGTGTTGCTGTGTGAAGCGCGCGCAGTGGCTGTGCACGTAAAGGCATCATAACGTCTCCGTAATCATTTTGTTGCTGTATTCATTTATGAAGTCGAACGAGGAAACAAAAAGGACAATTGAAAATGATTATTTTTTACGTTAATGATTTTTCTGCGGGCAGAACATTCACCCAGAAACGGGTAATGTATTGAATCTTAACGGGAAGTGTTTTCTCTATGACGGTTAATATCGTATCGGTATTTTTCATCGGGAAAGTGCCGCTTAACCGTAGCGAGGCGACGGCTGGGTCGCAGCGTAATATACCGCTTCGATAGCGGGAGAGGGTTGCTATCACTTCATTCAGTGGTTTATCGCTGAAACTTAGTACACCCTGCGTCCATGCGTTGTCTTCGGCGGTTGCCGCGGTCAGTTCACCAAAATCGGTGGAGCTGAATCTTAGACTTTCTCCCTGACGCACAATACATTTACGGTCGGCACCGGTCAGTATCACCTCTACGGCATGTTGCTGCACGCTGAGTAGTGTGGCGTTGGCTTCCTGACGAACCGTAAATTTGGTGCCTAGCGCAGTCAGTTGTGCATGACGAGTTTGTACACGCAACAGCTTTGCTTCGGTATCATGCCCGGTAGTGATGGCAATTTCGCCGTACCAGAGATGTATCAGACGTTGTTGAGGAGTAAAATGGACATCTACGGCACTGTCGGTATTAAGTGTAAGCAGTGTGCCATCGCTCAGTCGATGATGCTGAATATCCCCTTTAGCAGTATGGTAATCGGCCCGCAGGCTTTCTCCCACCTCCGAACACCACAGTTGCCAGCCACCGCCAGCTCCTAGTAGTAACAGTATGCCTTTCATCACCTTGCGTCGTGACAGGTAAGTTTCCTGAAGTGCGTGGCTTGCCACATTACCTGGCACTACAAGCATCTGGTTGCGCAGATTTTCCACTTGCTGCCATGCCCACTGATGATCCTGATGCTGTTCGTACCAGCGCTGCCATTTTTCAGTTTGCAGCGGGCTTACCTGATCGCTATTCAGTATCGCATACCAGTGTGATGCTGATTTTAATGCCTGGCGGCGAGAATGGGTTAACATGGTGTCCATATCAGAGTCCATGCTCCAGACGAAACAGCAGGCAGTGCTCGGTGGCTTTGGCCATATATTTTTTCACGGAACTGACGGACACATTGAGGCGTGAAGCAATGTCGCTATAGGTCAAATTTTCAAGCTGAGACAATAAAAATGCTTGGCGCATTTTGCTGCTCAGGCCATCGATCATCTGGTCGATTTGCTGGAGTGTTTCAAGTTGACACTGACGGATCTCAGGCGAGGGCATAAATGCCTCGGGCCGTTGCGCCAGCAGTTCCAGATAGGCGTTTTCCAGCGCGTTGCGGCGAAACAGATCGATCATCACTCTTTTGGCGATCGTGCAGAGGAAAGATTTTTGGTCGCGAATGGCTTGCAGCGAGTCGCCGGCCATCACACGCAGGAAGGTATCCTGCGCTACGTCGTCGGCGTCAAAGGACGATTGCAGTTTGCGAGTGAGCCAGTTTTTCAGCCAGCCATGATGCTCGCCGTAAAGCGATTCAAGTGTTAGCTCAGCGGAAACAACAATGTGGTCAGACATAACCTATAACATCAAAAGTCAATAATCACGGCATCATCTTAATGTGAGAATGGTTATCATTACAATCATTACTAAGGTTTTTTATTTCATATTGATATGATTCGAGTCGGTGTAGTCGGGAGACTTATCACTCATTCAAGTAAATACGCCTTATCCTAAACGTGATAAAACAGGTATTAAGAAAAGCCATTTTTGTCTATCAGTGTGGTTTTAGAATCTGGAAAAAGAGGCAAGTGTACTATGTGTAACAGCCCGCGTTTAAAATCCAGCGGACTCGCATTTATCCGTTTTTTCGGCTCAAATTAATTGCAAATGAAATTCATCATATCGGCAACCTAACCGCCAACATTCTGTCGCGCGAACCGGAACAAGCTGATTGTTAAACAATGCCCTGATTTTCCTATGAAAAGGACGCAACCAAAAGGAGCAACAGATCCCGGTTGGGAAAGCATCAGTTGGGAAGAAGCTATGGCCACGCTTGCTTCGCAATTAGAAAAATTCAAAAAGGAAAATGGTGCTGAATCTGTCTCTTTTTCAGTAACATTTGAATCATGAATACTTCAAACTGATTTCTGCATATATTGCTAAATTTGAATCATGAATATTTCAAACTGATTTCTGCATATATTACTAAATTTGAATCATGAATACTTCAAACTGATTTCTGCATATATTGCTAAAAAGTAGCGAATCCTTGAAATTACCAAATGGGCATCATAAAATGAAGATTCAAGTACCAGTCATAGAGTATAAGGATATTTATACTGACCATTTTGAAGCCGGTCGGTTTATACTTAAATATGCTCCAGGAGGCCAGGCAGAAAATAAAACGAAATAGATACAGAGATAGATATGGATATGAGATTGTTGGAAAATTTGAATCATGAATGCTTCAAACATGACTTCTGCATATATTGCTAAAAAGTAACGAATCCTTGAAATTACCAAATAGGGCATCACAATATGAAGATTCAACAAGTACCAGTCATGGAGTATAAGGATATTTCTACTGGCCATTTTGAAGTCAGCCAGTTTATTGAAATTTTGAAAAAGTTCGGACATATTCACATCACCAATATTATTGATCCTGCTTTTGCCATTGGATCCGTACATCTAAAGCGTGTTGCTCAGCAACTATTTTATCTACCTGACGAAATTAAAATGCAGTTTTATATTGGTAACTCTGACGGTCATCGAGGATACGTTCCGGTTACTGAGAAAGGACAATATGCAGACGAAAAGGATCGAGTGTACGAGGCGTTTGATATCGGCCCCGCAGGTGGTGCGCCTGGGTGGATTCTGAGCGGAGAAAATCGCTATCCAAGACAGGTTTTAAACGCAAGCGAGGTTATCGATAGGTATTTTGATTTTTCGCTTTCACTCGGGCGTTTGATCACTTCTGCGTTCATATCACATTACAGCTATCATGAAATCAACATTGTTGATGCAACCTGTAATCCAGCAAGCCAGCTCCGACTGATTCATTATCTTTCGCATGAGCCAGAAGAAATCCAACAGGCGTCCAGCATGGGTGCCCATACAGACTATGAGTTTTTCACTCTTTTATTGCAGGATTCTCCGGGACTGTTCTATAGAATGAATAATAACGAGCCTTGGCAGGCCATACCTGCAATGAAAAACTCTCTATTACTAATTGCGGGCGATGTACTGGAAGTACTTTCAAATGGAGAAATTCGCTCACTTATTCACCGGGTGTTGGCTAATGGTGACGAACGATATAGTTTCGCATTCTTTATGAACTTTAACCCTGATATACACTTAAAACGGCCAGGCAAACCTGATTTTAATATTGGTAATCATCTGATTTCACAACTGACTCGGGATTTCCCATATCTTCGCAGCAAAATAAGTGCAACTTATAACCCCGTATTTGAGGAGAGCACAAAGTGAGGAGGTTTGAAAATAAACGAGTGGTTGTAACTGGCGGGGCAAGCGGGATAGGAGAAGCTACCGCAAGGCGGTTTGCATCAGAGGGCGCGAGAGTTGCTGTCATTGATTTAAACGAGATGCCACTTATAGACGAAACATATATTAAGTATGGGGGCGAACTTTTTCTTGTCTGCAATATTTGTTGTGAAAAGTCTGTAGCAAACTCATTTGCGACCATTCGTGAATGCTGGGGTGGAATCGATATTCTCGTCAATAATGCTGGGATTAGCATTCGACACCAAAGCTTCAGGAGCATCTCTTCTGAGGCATGGAATAAGGTAATTAATACTAACCTTAATGGACTATTTAACATTAGTAAAGCGGCACTAGATATCATGCATGAGGGGGTAATTGTTAATACTGCATCTGTAAATGCTTTAGGGGCGTTTCCACACTATGCGGACTATAATGCATCAAAGGGCGCTATTGTTTCACTCACTCGCACAATGGCTATCGAGCTCGCCCCCAAAATCCGTGTTGTCTCAATATCTCCCGGCGCAGTCCTTACTCCCATGCAACTTGCTGAATATACCCCTGAAATGATTGAAGAGGTGAACAAGGGTATCCCCCTTGGAAGGCATGCCAGACCGGAAGAAATTGCTGCGATGACCGCATTCCTTTGCTCAGATGAAGCTGCATTTATAACTGGACAGAATTTTATAATTGATGGTGGAGAAACTGCCAAATGATCATTCTTGAAAAGTCGATAGACACGGTTGATGTTTCTGGATAGGGGGATAAAGTACGAGAGTGCGCAAGTTCTTTTAATCCTTTTCTGTAATTTTATCACTTGTGGGGTAGCTCTTATGTCTTATGTCTTATGTCTGGTCTGCGTCTTAATGGCCTTGATATAGGTTATATGTATGGATTGATGGCTGCATTGTGTATATCGGCAGCCATAATCATCACTGAGAATCTTTCCCGGCTTCTTGGTGTGAGTCGTTTTACCCTTGTTTTTTGGCAGTTGCTGGCGGGTACATTCATTATGAGTTACTGGCCAGTAACTCATGGGGTCAGTGGTATGTTTGAGAAGCATGAGATCGTGGCAGTACTGTTCGCTGGTGTCTTCGTTTCAAGCTGTGTGTCTGTTCATTCAGGTGACATGGCAACGTAGAATCACCGACACTCAAACGGCTCTTATTTTAACATGGACCTGGTGTTTGCTGCCCAGTTTCGGGTCCAGTGGAAGAACCCCCAGATCTGTAAACTTGTGAATGCTACGAATTGTCAGTGCACTTAAATGTGTTCAAAACGCGGTAGATTGTCGCTTCGCCTAGCTTGAACTCCTTGGCTAATTGACCAATCGTGGCTCCAGACTGACGACGTAGATAAATGTCATTTCGTATACTTTTTGATAGCTTTAAATTTGATCAAGTCGTTCGATTCGTTTATATTGTTTGAATCATACCATTATTCAATGAGGGGATTATTATGGATGCTCTTTCTGCCAATGAAGCCAAAACCCAGTTTGGCGACATGCTACTCAAAGCACAACGTGCCCCAATTCAAATAAATAAAAACGGAAAACCCGTCGCGGTGGTTATCTCAATGGATGAGTACGAAGGTATTGAAACACTCCGGTTAAAATTATTACAGTCAAGAGCGGCACAGGCCAGCGTTGATATTGAATCCGGTAACACCGCCGATGGTGAAGCTTTTTTTAATGAACTGAGATCAGGTCTGTACGATTAGATATTAAGGAGAAAAAAATGTCTGTAGCCGGGCTGAGTGCAGAACAATTACAGCGGGTGTAGCGTATACACGACTATACTACCCGTTTTCCTCTTACCGAAACTGGCAATACGCAATTACTGAAAACGTGTTACGACTATATGGGTATATTCAAACAAGTGATAGACAGTACATCAACTGCCCAACTGGATGATATCTGCCAGCAATACACCGGGTTTTTCCGATTCGCCAAACTGATGGAAATGCTGGCTCAGGGTATTGCTGAGGGCATTATCGACGCTCCCAGGGATCATTAACCATAATGGACATACCAAACTACCGCTTAACGCCTGATGCACAGGCCGATTTTATCGAAATCCGCCGTTTTACTGTACAGCAATGGGGTAAGATGCAATCGGAAAAATACCTGTTAGAACTTCAACAAACCTTTCGTTTGCTGGCTGTTACCCCTGCTCTGGGGAGAAGCAGGCCGGACGTGGGAGCGGAAGTATTGAGTTTCCCTCATGCCAGTCATGTTATTTATTACATAATCCATGAACGGCAACCCTTTATATTTGGTGTACTGCACAAACGAATGGTGCCCGCAAATCATCTGGACGGACGCGGGATGATTTGACTGTTTGGCCTCATTGAATCCGGGACTTACAATGGAAAATATCAAGCGTATTCACTTATTATCCAGTACAGAAATCGAAGAATTCTATACCCGCTTAACTTGAAGATGCAGGATTCAGAACCTGGAAGTTGTCATTAATACGGCACGACAGGTTCCCGGCAAGTTCCGGTAATATTTCCGTAAAAAAGCGATGTATTGCCTGCCGGAACAAGGCCGTCGAGGCGAAATAATGGTTATTTCTGACCTGTTCATTCATCACCTTCCACAGCCTTTCTATCGGGTTCAGATTCGGGCTGTATGGCGGTAAGTCATGAAGGTCGATATTCATCACATAAGCCCAGTCTTTCACCAACTTACTCCGGTGGTAACCGGCTCCGTCAAGGATAATATGAACCTTGATAGGTTTCACGCAGGGTAATGAAGAACTCGGCGATGTGATAACTGTCGATACGGTCATATTCGCACACCACCGTTTTACTGATATCGGCCAGATTCAGGGCACCCATCAGGTTCAGACGGGTACGGCTGTCCATTGTTTTCACCGCATTTTCTGGCCTTTGCGCATCCAGCCATAAGCGAGTTTCGTCCCCTGCGTGGGATGGACGCTATCAATGAACAGGATGGGCTCATGGTCTCCGGCTTCCTGCTTCAGTTTCCTGTAGGCTTCCATAAAGGCCCGTTGCTGTTCCGCATTGAACTTGTGTGGCACGCCGGTCGGTTTTTTATAGCTGAAGCCATTGTGGTGCAGCCATTTGTTCATGCCGGGAACGGTGTAACTGATATCCCACCCTTCTTTGACAAGACGGATAACCGCCTGTGTAGTGGGCAGAAGATTGGCGGTCAGATAAGCGATAAGTTCCTGGGTCTGTGTTTCGCTGAGATGGCTCTGAGAGCCGCCATTTTAGGGTTTCAGTTTGCGGTGATTAAGGTAATCGCTGATATGATGGTTAACGGTCGTTTCATGAAGACGCAGGGCCTGAGCGATCATCACTGAACTCCAGCCCTCAGAGGCCAGCAGAACCGCTTTTATGCGATCACACTCCCTCTTATCACGGCAGGTGTGATGGAGGTGTTCAAGTTCGGCTTTTTGTTCATCGGTAATGAATATTTTCATGACTGATACAATGATCCTCACTTTGGGGAAAGTCAAGCAGTTTCAATGAGCACGGGTATATTTGTTTTTGTTAAGGAGGAAAATGGAATGAAAGCGATATCAAAAATTAAACGCTCGCATATCATGAGGTCTATACACTCAAAAAGCACAAAGCCAGAAATCATTGTCGGAAAAATCCTAAACAATCTTGAGATTAATCACATCTCCCAATGTGAAAAAATATATGGCAAACCAGATTTTGTGTGTGTCGAGCATAAGGCCGCCATACTTGTTAATGGCTGTTTTTGGCACAGTCATTCGTGCCACATGTTTAGGCCGCCAAAATCTACAAGTGAATATTGGACCAAAAAGCTCAAAAATAATATAGAAAGGGATATGCGTGTTATATCTAATTTAAACAATCTTGGTTATAGGGTTCTGGTTGTATGGGAGTGTGCATTGTTAGGGAAGAAAAAACTGGACAGCATTATTTTGCAGGATTGTATTGAAGAGTGGATTTTTACAGGTATTAGAAATTGCGAGATAGACTATCAAGGGATTAAACTTATGCAGTCGTTATGCTAGCAAACCTAAACAGTGAAGATCGAGAAATCATCCCTCTCTCCTTTCTTTGACTCATTAAGCTCTTACTTCATCCTTCATTATGGCGTTTTTTATACGGTTTTGCGCACACTTAAATAAACAAAAAAAACTATAAAAACAATAAGATAAAAATAAAAAAATTATTTCACAACTTATGTTGTGCACACATCAGGTTTTGTTTATCATGTATAAAAGATCAGGTTAAGGCCGATGAGAACGAGAGTGAAGAAATGACAACAAGCATTACACCAGAAATTAAAAGCGAGAAAATCCATTTACGGATTACTCCATCTCAAAAGGAAATATGGAAAGCTTTAGCTGAGGCGCAAGGTGTAAGTTTAGCAGCATGGATTGAAAATAAAATATCGATGGCATTAGCATCGAATAGTGATATCTTTCAAAAAGAAAAATATAAATTGGTTTCGCTTTTTGCTGGTTGTGGCGGAATGGATTTAGGCTTCTGTGGCGGTTTTTCTGTCTTGAATAAAGAATATAAAAAAACAAAATTTGAAATTATTTGGGCTAATGAATTCAACCCCAATGCAGTAAAAACATATAAGAAAAACTTTTCTCATGATATCGTTGAAGGCGACATATGGGAACTTATCGATTCAACCCCTACAGAATGTGATGTACTGATAGGAGGCTTCCCCTGCCAAGATATATCTATCAATGGTAAAAGAGCTGGCGTAGACGGAAAGCGCAGCGGTTTATATCTTGCTATGGTCGAAGCTGTTAAACGCTCACGACCAAAGATTTTTATTGCTGAAAATGTCAAAGGGCTACTCATGAAGTATAACGAAGAATCTTTAGCCCGTGTTATAAAGGATTTCAGTGAATTGGGTTATAATGTTAGTTATAAACTATATAATTCAGCCAATTTTGGTGTACCCCAAACGAGAGAGCGAGTTTTTATTGTTGGAACATTACATGGAAATCTTTTATTCAAAGAACCTGTTGATATTCTCCATAAAAACGAATGGTTGACTTGTTATGATGCGATTCATGATTTAGAAACCGTTGATGAAGATCGCAATCTTAATCATATTTGGAGTAAGGCTAAAAAAAGCCCAGACCAAGGAAGTAGACGTTTAAAGGAAGATAAGCCATCTCAGACTATAAGAGCGGAATGTCATGGTAATATTCAGTTCCATTATAAATTAGATCGTCGTATTTCGATGCGAGAGGCTGCACGTCTCCAGTCATTTCCTGATAATTTTGTTTTTGAATCGAACTTGAGGGAAACCGAAAGACAGGTTGGAAATGCTGTTCCACCGGTTTTAGCTTGGCATTTAGCGCAAGCTGTTGAAGAATATCTCGATAAATTATAAACAATATATTTAGAATACCATGACTGATAACAAATAACAGTCATGGTATTGTTGTAAAGACTCAATATTTAGCAGTTATAAATAGAGTTTCTGATGGTCTCCATCCTACAGCATAGGTATCTGCCAGTTTTAACCAGTACTTAATTCTTTCTTCTTTGGGAAGAATTACTCCCCAATACTCTTCAAATAAGGCATCTTCTAATTCATAAAACGCTCGAAGCATTTCGACCTCTATATCTTTTAATGTCCTTTCTATATAATTGCCACCTCTTTCTGGCGACGATCTCATTGCAACACTTCCAGCAGAAAATAAATCTCTAGCTTGATTACACAATATGCCATAATATGTTAGAAGAAACATTGTCACATCATCGTATTTTCCCGATACTCGGCTAGATTTAACAATCTGTGGACAAAGTACTGCTGATTCTGCTCGATACTTTCGCTTCTCCGGCTGAGAAAGTTTTGTATATAGCCTTATTTCCAATGGTAGAGTTCTTTCATCAGGTTGATCATCAATCCACCAAAGCCTTTCACCGGGCTTTAACCTATTTTTTGCATACTTTCTAATGAAGGGCATTTTTTCTTCCGGACTTAAAATCCTGAAGTCGTTATAGCTTATATTGAGCTTATCGAATAATGGTTCTTTGGCATTAATTTCCACTTCAAATCTTGGAACATGAGACGTTCTTACATGCATGATACATTCTTCATAACGTCCCCATTTAGCTTCTGGTTCTCCGCCAATTTTTCCAAAAAGTAGATATATATAATCTACTCCCTGCTTACGACTCCCTTCGAAAATGCTATTTGCTATTGATCTCCATGTATTATTATCTGAATATTTTACTTCTACACCAAAGTTTCCAATAATTATGTCTGGAAACTCTTGTGCAGGCGGATTCATATCTACAGATAACCCCATGTCCGTTAATATTTCTCCTAAAACCGCTCTGACTCTTTGCTCAAATTTTTTTGAGTTATGATGCTCGTTTGATGATTTCAAGTCTTGAGTGAGTTTTTCTGTTGCCTTAGTTAATAAGGTCTCAAAAATTTGGCGCTCTATCATTTTCCATCTAACATTTTTTCTATCCATATATGCCATTAGATTACAACGATATGTGTCGTGGTCACAAGTTATAATAAAGTTCCTAAAAATCAATTAAATAGAGCAAGGTGCCAAAGAGCTGAAGTCGTTTTGTTGACACCCACTAACTCTGCCGCAGTGCGGGCTGTAGCCCCCGCCACAAAGAGTTCCTGAAGACGTTTTTGCTTGTATTGGCTAATCCGACTTTTTCTCATTTGGATATCCTAGATCAAATTACTTATCTAGAGCAGCCCCAATTATTTATTGTTAGGAAATATTTTAAATTGATTATAATTTAAACATATTATTTTTCCACAGGACCATACCCGCACCATATGTGCATAAGTACCTCTTTAACTGGCGTGTCCCATTTTTTGCAGACTGACCTGACAAATGATAGTAAAAACTATTAGTATTGGGAAAACGATCACTTTAGATTGAAAACTTATTTTCAGGGAAGTAGAAATGTTACATGTACTTGCGTGGCCTGATCTGTTTATTTGCATTTTTGTCGTTTTCTTTGCTTATCTGGTTTTTGGTATGGCCGGGTTTGGTTCTGCTCTTATTGCTAGCCCAGTTCTGGCATTTTATATTCCTGTAGCGAAAATTGTTCCTATGCTCGCGTTGGTAGATTTAATCGCCGCAGTGATTAATATTACTAGAGAGGGTAAAAAATCAGAGTTTAGTGAGTTCAAATTAATGATTCCATTAATGGTTGTCGGTAGCTTGATTGGCGCCGCCATTTTATTGATGGCCCGACCTGATGTTTTAGTTCTGGTGTTGGGGTTATTTGTTGTTTTCTATTCAATTTATTCGCTATTTTTCAGTAAAACCTACCGTCAATTCCCCGCTAAAGCCGCTATTCCATTTGGTCTGGGTGGAGGTATTTTCAGTGCGCTATTTGGTAGTGGGGGTTTTCTTTATGCAATTTATCTAACTGGGCGGATAGCAGATAAGGAAATTTTCAGGATCACTCAGACGACTTTAATTGGTTTCAGTACCCTGACGAGAGTGATTATTTTTGTTGTCATGGGGATTTATCTGGATACCTCATTTTTGTTATTGATACTGGTATTTATTCCAGCCATGTTGTTGGGAATCTATTTTGGTCGCCAGGTGACACTGAAAATCTCCAGAGAAACGTTCTTGAAGTTTATCAATATTATTGTACTGGCTTCGGGGTTAATGCTGATATATCGTTATATATTTACTATTTGAAATATACCCGTCATCTTTCAAGTTGCCTCTTTGTTGGCTGCACTCACTCACCCCAGTCACATAGTTATCTATGCTCCCGGGGATTCGCTCCTTTGCCGCCGCGATGCATCTTGAAATCAATAGGGTATAGTAACTAATTGGAATTAATGTATTCAATATAATATTATTAATTTGTTGTTTTCAGTTCATTTCATATTTATTCTCTTTGTTTTTGCTGGATAGGCATAAATAAAATGAGTAGTCGTGATTATAGAAATAATAATTTTTTTGCCATTTTTACTATTACCACGAGTGTCGCTGTTATTGGCATTGTCATTGGTTTGACTATCCCAATGATAGCGTTACGCTTGAATAGCCAAGGTATTGATGAGTTGTACATTGGTTTAATTTCTGCGGCTCCGGCATTGGGGGTTCTTTTGAGTGCTCCGGTAGTCCAGAAAATTGTAGCTCTGGTAGGTAAGAAACACGCCATGATGATTGCAACAGGGGTTTCTGCTGGCAGTTTGCTCCCACTTTTGGGTTCGTTGCCGATGGAGTTGCTTTTTCCTCTGCGGTTAGTTACTGGTGCTGCTAACGGGTTAATGATCTGTCTCGGTGAAACCTGGATTAATGAACTCTCTGAAGAGAATAAACGAGGCAGGGTACTGGCTGTTTATACAACAGTTTTTACTATCAGTCAGTTGCTTGGCCCTTCTATCATTGCTTTTTATGGTATCGCAGATAAAACGCCGATACTGATTTGTACTCTGATCCATATCTTTTCACTGGTGCTCTTTGTCATGGTAGATCAGAAGAAAGGCGATAAGTTGCCGCAACACAGTAAGAAATCTAATTTCTCTATTGTTCAATTTGTGAAGATTGCACCGGCGATCTGTGGTGGTGTGCTATTTTTTTCCTTTTTCGACGGGACCATTCTTTCTATGTTTCCCATCTACGGGATGAGTTGTGGGTATACCGAAGCGGTAGCTGCACTGATGATAAGTGTCATTCTTGCTGGTGATGCAGTGATGCAGCTTCCGTTTGGTTGGCTGGCGGATCATATGAATCGTATGCGCCTATACCAGATTTGTGGTGTAGCAACGCTCGGAGCAAGTGCATTATTGCCGTTTGTTATGATATATCAATATCTTATCTGGCCTTTGTTGATTGTTTTAGGGGCAACTGCGGGGGCTATCTACACCATTGCATTGGTCCAAATCGGTCAGTATTTTTCAGGAAATGATCTGATAGTGGCTAATGCCGCGGCGGCTATGTTGTGGGGAATTGGGAGTTTGTTTGGACCACTGCTTGCCGGTATAGCGAGTTCAGTGACGCCATCAGATTTACCTGTTCTGCTTGTCATCATTGCAGCACTGTTTCTGGTTTCAACCATGGATCGGTTTAATCCACAAAGTGATAAAAGTAATAAAAGTGATAAAAGCTGAAGTATTCAGTCGGTAGCTGTACAGGTGCAAAAGCTGGCGGTGAATAGCAGTCAGCACTGAGTAAATATTATGTTTTTTCAAATGGCTGGGGAGTCGAATCCTAAGATTGAAACATTGCGATTAATTATTGTGAAAAGTTTAATTTCTGGAAGTCATTTTGTTAATGCTTGGCTAAATAATACCTTAGCTATTGATTTCGACACTATGATCACTGGATAATCTTTCGCCTCAAATTCTCTCACTGTTTTCTATTCTAAAAGCCAAACGATTGCTTTTATGATTTGTTGAACCGATTGGTGCAATGTTCATTAAGTTGTTGTGTTATTAAGCAAGGTAATCGTTTTCGTTTGATGAGGAAGTGGAAGAAGTACCATTAACATAATGCAGGGGAACGACATGTCTGGCACTCAGGCACCAGTTAAATGCAAACTGGATAAGTATTTTAAATTGACTGAACGTGGCACAACGGTACGCCGTGAAATTCTGGCGGGGATCACAACTTTCTTGGCGATGGTTTATTCAGTCATCGTTGTACCGGGAATGTTAGGGCAGGCAGGGTTTCCCCATACTGCTGTCTTTATTGCGACTTGTTTAGTTGCCGGTTTTGGTTCTTTGTTAATGGGGCTGTGGGTTAACTTGCCAATGGCAATTGGTTGTGCAATTTCGTTGACTGCATTTACCGCTTTTAGTCTGGTTTTAGGACAGCAAATCACTATTCCGGTTGCACTCGGTGCGGTATTTTTGATGGGGTGTTTGTTTACAGTGATTTCTGTTACCGGTATTCGTTCTTGGATTCTACGCAATATACCCATGGGCATTGCGCATGGTGCAGGGATTGGTATTGGGCTGTTTTTGTTGCTGATTGCATCAAACGGTGTTGGTCTGGTCATTAAGAACCCTCTGGAAGGTTTGCCTGTTGCTTTGGGGTCGTTCACCTCTTTTCCGGTTATGATGACTCTGCTTGGGCTGGCTGTTATTTTTGGTCTGGAAAAATTGAAAGTTCCCGGTGGTGTGCTGTTAGTGATCGTGGTGATTTCAGTTATTGGGCTGGTTTTTGATCCGGCGGTAAAATATCAAGGGTTCTTTAAGATACCAAGTCTGGGAGATGATGGCCTGTCCTTGATTTTTAGTATGGATATTATGGGGGCTTTGCAGCCAATTGTGTTACCCAGTGTGTTGGCGTTAGTCATGACTGCGGTGTTTGATGCGACCGGTACCATCCGTGCGGTAGCAGGGCAAGGGAACCTGTTGGATAAAGGCGGACAGATTATTAATGGCGGTAAAGCACTGACTGCCGACTCTGTTAGTAGTATTTTTGCCGGTGCTATCGGTGCTTCTCCGGCTGCGGTATATATCGAATCAGCCGCGGGTACCGCAGCCGGCGGTAAAACAGGTTTAACCGCAACAGTTGTCGGGATCCTGTTCTTGTTAATTTTGTTCTTTTCTCCACTTTCCTATCTTGTACCGGCGTATGCCACCGCGCCGGCGTTGATGTATGTTGGTTTGTTGATGCTGAGTAATGTCAGAAAGCTGGATTTCGATGATTTTGTTGGGGCGATGTCCGGTATGCTTTGTGCAGTCTTTATTGTTCTGACCTGCAATATTGTAACCGGTATTATGTTGGGTTTCAGTTCGCTGGTTGTTGGTCGTATCTGTTCCGGTGAATGGCGCCAATTGAATATCGGTACCGTGGTAATTACGATCGCTTTAGTAGCATTTTATGCTGGTGATTGGGCTATTTGATTGATTAAAAAGTGCGTAATGGGTGTTCACCCCTGCGCACTTTGCCAATTCTTGCGATTACTTTTAAATTCTCAATTATTTCCCCTGTATTTATCTGATTAGTTTACAATATTCCTGTAATTCTTTCAGATACGGCTCCGCGTGTATCTACCTTTTTCGATTGATTCAGTTATTTTAGTATTAAGATTTATTCTCACTGTTTTGTGTTAACGGGAAGAAAAAGAGTTTCAATCTGTATACCAACGGTTCTTAGGCAAATTGTAAGGGCAACATGGAAATATTCTTTACTATTCTGATCTTGATTTTGGTGGTTTCAGTTTCTGGCGTTCTGACTAAAGTGATTCCGTTCCGCATACCTCTGCCGTTAATGCAAATTGCTATGGGAGCATTGCTGGCTTGGCCGCACTTTGGCTTACATGTGACTTTTAATCCTGAGCTATTTCTCGTTCTGCTAATTCCTCCTTTGTTATTCGTTGATGGCTGGAAAATGCCAACCAGAGAGTTTTTCCAGTATGGACGGGAAATTTTCATACTGATGCTGGTATTGGTGCTGGTTACTGTTGTCGGTATTGGTTATCTGATTTACTGGCTGATGCCAGGTATTCCGTTAATTGCTGCTTTTGCCCTTGCTGCTGTGCTATCGCCAACAGATGCGGTGGCTTTATCATCCATTGTTGGAAAAAGGCGTATGCCTAAGCGCATGATGAATGTGATGGAAGGGGAAGCGTTAATGAACGATGCTTCCGGCCTGGTAGCCTTAAAGTTCGCTGTAGCGATAGCAATGGGAACGATGGCATTTTCTGTTACTGGCATGACCATAGAATTCTTCAAAGTTGCTATTGGCGGTTTGTTATCCGGTATTGCAGTAACCTGGTTGTACAGTAAATCCCTGCGCTTAATGAATCGTTGGAGCGGTGGCGATCCGGCAACCCAAATTGTTTTCATGTTGCTGTTGCCGTTTGCTTCTTATCTGATTGCAGAACATATTGGTGTTTCCGGTATCCTTGCCGCGGTTGCCGCGGGTATGACGATCAGTAAATCTGGGGTCATCCGCAATGCTCCGTTGGCAATGCGTTTGCGTGCTGATAGTGTCTGGTCAATGCTGGCGTTCGTATTTAACGGCCTGGTGTTTGTCATGCTGGGCCTGCAATTACCGGGGATCTGGCAAACTTCCGTTATACAGGCAGAAATTGATCCAACTGTTGAAACCTGGATGCTGTTCGCCGCAGTTGCAGTGATTTATGGAGCCCTTTTATTACTGCGTTTCTGCTGGTTATGGCTGATGAAGAATATCAGCAAATTTTTTATGAAAAAAAATCCACTGAATTTTGCGACTTATACCACTCGTGAATTATGGCTGGCATCTTTTGCCGGAGTTCGTGGAGCAATCACACTTGCTGGCGCACTGTCTGTTCCTCTGTTTCTGACGGATGGTACGCCATTCCCGGCCCGTTATCAGCTTATCTTTATTGCCGCGGGAGTCATTCTGTTCTCGTTGTTAATTGGCGTTCTCTCTTTGCCATTCCTGTTACGGGGAATGCAAACTTCCGATAAGGAGGCAGATATCAGTGAGGTCCGAATGGCGCGGGCAGCTATGGCGGAAGTGGCGATTGTCAGTATGAATAAGATGGAAGAGCGTCTTTCTGCTAGTCCCGAAGAGCAATTGGATGCTGAAGTGATTACTGAAGTTGCTTCCAGGGTAATTGGCTATTTGCGTCGCCGTACTGTGGGGCAAGATGAGATAGAACATAGCCTGCTAGTGGAAGATTTGGAGCGTCGTTTTCGTCTGACTGCATTAAGGGCAGAGCGTGGTGAGTTATATCATCTGCGTGCAACTAGAAAAATCAGTAATGAGACACTTCAAACCTTGCTGCATGATTTGGATTTACTGGAAGCTCTACTGGTACAGAAAGAGCATTGATATCCTATAATTTGTGAGTTGTCACGATAATCTTGTGAGTCGCCGTGTTCAGCCTGATCGGTGGATATTTCGCCTGTCAGGTTGATAACTGATTTTATATGTTTACTCGTATCTGGCTGGTGGTATTGGGTTTCCCGCCGTGGATACCGGAACCTCTCGGCAATGATGAATAATATGTTGGTTCCGGTGGAATGGCTGATCAATTTACCATTGGTGGGAGTTTGGTTGTTGCGTTGTTCTGGGGGCATCAACGTTTAATTTTGCAATTCCTTTTACGAATGGCAGATTATCCATCGCGTGCTGGCGTGCGGAATGGATAAACGCGTCAATCTCAGGCTGATACTGTTCTCCTTCACGAACGGCAGCGTACAGCCTGCTCCATAAACCTTCTCCCAGTGTTTTAGTTACCACTAACTCTTGCCTTTCAAATGTCTCAACAACCCAATGTGGCAGAGCCGCGATTCCCATGCGGGCAGCGACCATTTGGATCAGTAACAGGGTGTTATCCACATTTTTCAACATAGGGACAACGCCCGCCGGTTGCAAGAAACGCCGCCAGATATCGAATCTCTGACGTTGAACGGGGTAGATCATCAACGTCTCATCAATTAAATCTTTTGGCTGGATGTGCAGTTTATTGGCCAGAGGATGATCCGGAGCAACAACCAGTTTGACCTCATAATCAAATAGCGGTGTGTAGTGCAAATGACTCTCAGGGAGAATATCTGATGTCAAAACGACATCCAATTCTCGTTGCAGTAATGCAGGTTGTGGATCAAAAGTGACGCCGGATTTGAAATCCACATTGACTTGTGGCCAGGTTTCTCGGAAATGCTTGAGTGCAGGTGTCAGCCATTGAATACAACTATGACATTCAATAGCGATACGCAGATTTGTTTGGCTCGGTTCTTTACATTCGCGCAGTGCATTTTGAACCAGAGGGAGCACTTGTTCTGCTAGTCGTAATAAAACTTCACCCTGTGGTGTGAAACGAAGCGGTTGACTTTTACGAATGAACAACCGGAAGCCAAGGCGATGTTCAAGATCGCTGAACTGATGAGACAAAGCGGATTGTGTTTGATGCAGATGATTGGCTGCTGCCGCTAATGAACCACAATGACTCAATGATTGTAATGTTTTTAGGTGTTTTATTTCGATCATGAGAAACCTTCAGGATGATAATGAATAAATTGCGCTTGTGGTTTATACCTTACCTGTTGATTATGGATGTGTAAACATCTAGACGGCTAAAAATGACGGGATAATGAAATGACGACTATTAATCACACACTTGGCTTTCCACGTATCGGTTTGAAAAGAGAACTCAAAAAGGCTCAGGAAAATTATTGGGCAGGGAAAATTTCTCAGCAAGAATTATCGGAAACTGGCCGTGAGTTACGTGCCCGTCACTGGGAACAACAAAAGCAGGCTGGTGTTGATTTAGTGCCGGTTGGTGATTTCGCTTGGTATGATCATGTTCTAACCACCAGTTTACTACTCGGTAATGTGCCACCGCGTCACCAGAATCCAGATGGCACGATTGATCTAGATACACTGTTCCGTATTGCTCGCGGTCGTGCGCCGACGGGTGAACCTGCCGCCGCCGCAGAAATGACTAAATGGTTTAATACTAACTACCATTATATTGTGCCGGAATTTCAGCAAGGGCAGGAATTTAAGCTGAGTTGGACTCAGTTACTAGAAGAAGTGGATGAAGCCTTATCTCTGGGCCATCAAGTGAAACCAGTTTTACTGGGGCCGATAACTTACCTGTGGTTGGGTAAAGTGAAAGGTCAGGTATTTGATCGTCTCTCTTTATTGAAAGATATTCTTCCTGTTTATCAGCAAGTATTAGCTGAGTTAGCTAGACGTGGTATCGAATGGGTTCAGGTTGATGAACCTGCGCTGGTACTGGAACTGCCAGCAGAGTGGTTGGCAGCTTATCCGGTTGCTTATCAGGCACTTCAAGGACAGGTTAAACTATTGCTGACTACCTATTTCGATAGCGTTGGTCACAATCTAGAAACGATTAAATCTTTGCCGGTACAAGGGCTACATGTGGATCTGGTTGCTGGTCAGGATGATATCGCGCAACTGAATGAGTCATTGCCGAAAGAGTGGGTGCTTTCCCTTGGTGTGATTAATGGTCGTAATGTATGGCGTGCTGATTTAACCGCTAAGCATCAGCTAATTAAGCCATTGGTAGGTAGCCGTACACTGTGGATCGGTTCTTCCTGTTCTCTTCTGCATAGCCCTATTGATCTGAGTGATGAGACTGCGCTTGATGCAGAGGTGAAAAGCTGGTTTGCGTTCGCATTGCAGAAATGTGAGGAGTTAGCTTTGCTGGCTGCGGCATTGAATCAGCCAGATGGCAGTAAACAAGCAGAATTGGATGCTTACAGTGCGCCAATCCGTGCACGTCGTGAATCTAAACGGGTGAATAATCAGGCTGTTACTGAGCGCCTGGCGGCAATTAAGCCACAGGACAGTGAGCGTAATCAGCCATACCCACAGCGTGCGGAAATACAGCGTCAGCGCTATAACTTGCCATTGTGGCCGACAACAACCATTGGATCATTCCCGCAAACGACGGAAATTCGTGGCTTGCGTTTGGATTTCAAAAAAGGCCGGGTAGATGGTGCCAGCTATCGTACCAATATCTGTGAACATATTAAGCAGGCAATTAACGAACAAGAACGTTTAGGATTAGATGTATTGGTTCATGGCGAAGCTGAACGTAACGACATGGTGGAGTACTTCGGTGAACACCTCGACGGTTTTGTCTTTACGCAGAATGGTTGGGTTCAGAGCTATGGGTCCCGCTGCGTGAAGCCACCAGTGATTATTGGCGACGTCAGTCGTCTAGAAGCTATCACGGTAGAATGGGCTAAATATGCTCAATCGCTGACGGAGAAACCTGTCAAAGGGATGTTAACCGGGCCGGTGACAATTCTCTGTTGGTCATTCCCAAGGGAAGATGTCAGCCGTGAGACGATTGCAAAACAGATTGCATTGGCACTGCGTGATGAAGTGGACGATTTGCAAGAAGCGGGTATTGGTATCATCCAGATTGATGAGCCAGCATTGCGGGAAGGTTTACCACTGCGCCGGGAAGAGTGGCAATCCTATCTAGATTGGGCGGTAGAAGCATTTAAATTGAATGCTGCAATTGCCAAAGATGACACACAGATTCACACTCATATGTGTTATTGCGAGTTCAATGACATCATGCCTTCCATCGCAGCATTAGATGCGGACGTGATTACCATTGAAACTTCCCGTTCAGATATGGAGCTGTTGGATTCATTCGAAAACTTCTCTTATCCGAATGAGATCGGGCCGGGGGTTTATGACATTCATTCACCTAACGTACCTAGTGTTGAATGGATTGAAGCACTGTTACGTAAAGCGGCTGATCGTATTCCGGTCGAACGCTTGTGGGTTAACCCGGATTGTGGCCTGAAAACCCGTGGTTGGATTGAAACTCGCCAGTCACTGGCAAACATGGTACAAGCAGCGAAACGCCTCCGTGAATCAGTGAAATAACGTATCCTGTAATTTGCCTGTCATCTTTAATTGGTGATGGGCATTTTTCATAAAATAATCTTTCTTTTTGCAATAGCACGTAGAGGTGCGGCTTGGCTGGGATCTTTTCTGTTACCAAACTTTTAGTAACTTATATATGCCATATTGGTATTTGAAAAAATACATTTTATTAACAAAATAACCCGGGTAGTAACAAGATGGAAGCATTGTAATATACCCTATGGATTTCAAGATGTATCGCGACGGCAAGGGAGCGAATCCCCGGGAGCATAGGTAACTATGTGACCGGGGTGAGTGAGTGCAGCCAACAAAGAGGCAACTTGAAAGATAACGGGTATAGAAACTTAATAATTAAAGAGAGGATTATATGGATGTTAATAAGTTGCAAGGTAAGAAAAGTAGCTCTCGAAGAAATTTTTTAAAAAGTAGTGCTGTTATTACAGCGACTGCTGCACTTGCTCCGATGAGTTTAGCTCGTGCGGAAACAAAGTTATCCCCACAACATGGAATAGGCGTATGTACGCTTGCGCCAGAGCAGATATCAGGGCCGTATTTCCGAAATGACAAAATTGTAAGAAGGGATATTACCGATTCAGAAGTAGGAATACCTTTTTTATTGAAAATTACTGTCATGGATAAAAAAACATGTAAACCCATTGATAATTTATTTATTGATATCTGGCATTGTAATAGTCGGGGGAAATATTCTGGTTGGAGTTATATCAGCCCCGATATAGTACCTAACGTTGCTGGAATAGCTTCTATCAATAGAACTGATGATAAAAATTTTCTAAGAGGAGCCCAACCATCGGATAAGAATGGGATAGTTAATTTTACGACTATTTATCCTGGGTTTTATGCTGGTAGAGCGACTCATATTCATGTTGCAATCAGAAAATTGAGTACAGATATAACTGACAAAGAGCACTTTGCTTTTGTTGGTCAAATGTATTTTCCAGAAGAAATAAATACAGCTGTTTATAAATATGATCTGTATTCAAAACAGAGGGTAATCAGAACAAAAAATCATGAGGATGAATATTTTAAAAATATGAATGGTCACCTTTCAGAAATAAAAGTAACAAAAATAGATGAATCTGATATTAACCGTGGGATACTGGGTGAAATAATTCTATCGATAGACTTGGAAAATATATCTAATTTCATAACTAAAGATGATTTATATTTTCATACGGTATGACCAGTTTTGTTGAATAAACTAAATTTCAATGTAATAATAGTTTACATATGAATATTGTGCAGGCACAGAGAGGATTATCTTTACTGTTTGATTGATATTATCAGTAGATTATATTTTCTGTGCCTGTTGTTTTCTCAGAGAAAAAAATTTTAGTCCTGCAAGCAGAATATCGAATTAATGAGTTGTGCCTCCATTAATGGCGATATCTTCACTGTTTTTTAATGCTCCAGCGATAGCAATTTCCAGTGCTGTTCTAATTGTTTCCAGGGTCATACTCGGAGCGCCTGAATACCGAACTGCTTGTTCAGGCAGAAAAGGAATATGGATAAATCCACCGCGTATTTCAGGATGGATGCATGCCAAATGATGCAACAAGCCATACATGACGTGATTACAGACAAAAGTACCTGCGGTTTGTGAAATGGAGGCAGGGATTCCTGCTTCACACAAACTTTTGACTATCGCATTGATCGGTAATGTGGCGAAGTAGGCGGCAGGGCCTGTTGCGATTATGGGGGTATTGATAGGCCGATTGCCTTGATTATCAGGAGTGCTAGCATCATTGATATTAATTGCCACGCGTTCCACGGTAATATTTGGTCTACCGCCTGCCTGCCCCACGGCAATAACCAGATCAGGCTGCACATCATCAATAGCAGCATACAGACAAGACAGAGAGACGTCGAACACACACGGAAGCTGACGCGCCTCAATGTGCAGGGCGCGAGCATACTTTTTTACCCCCCCCTTGAATGAACCGTAATTATATGATCTCATTCTCCTTATTTTTCTTTTTAATACTCGCCCATGAATCCGAACCAGACCC
>NZ_JBHFKT010000051.1:0-31146 GCF_042879335.1 Photorhabdus sp. RM96S
CGATATAAATCAAAGAGAATTCGGTGGTGCGGTAGTTCAGTTGGTTAGAATACCGGCCTGTCACGCCGGGGGTCGCGGGTTCGAGCCCCGTCCGCACCGCCACCTTAATTTGTAGAGAAACCCTGAGAGAAATTTCAGGGTTTTTTGCTGTTTATGAATATTAAAATCAATAATTACCTTATTCTATTTGATAGAATCGGATAGTTTTTATAGTTATTCTGCATTTAAGAGGTTTTTTACGTGGTAAAAAAAACCTATGCGATAAGATATGTTGCTGGACAACCTGTTGAACGTGTCTTTCCTATGTCGACTCATCAGCTTGGGAATACATTACCTGTAGGTACTCCTTTGACCACTGGTACAAATGAGCTTAGGGTTGTTGTATGGAATATCTATAAACAGCAGCGTCCTTCATGGCGAAAGGTTCTGAAAGAGCTGACTAACGAAAGCCAGTTGATTTTATTACAAGAAGCGCAGACAACCCCTGATTTAGTTGAATTTGCTACCTCAAATTACCTAATATCTGATCAAGTTCCTGCATTTCTATTACCACAACACCCCTCTGGTGTAATGACGTTAGCAACTTCTCATCCTGTCTATTGCTGCCCACTGAGAGAGAAAGAGCCCCTTTTACGTTTATCTAAATCCGCTCTCATCACTGTTTATCTTTTACAGGATAATCGTCAGTTAATGGTTATTAATGTGCATGCGATAAATTTCAGTTTTGGTGTGGATGTGTATAGCCGCCAGTTGAATAACATTGGTGCTCATGTTCGTTTACATAATGGTCCAGTCATTATGGCTGGTGACTTTAATGCATGGAGTAAGCAACGATTAAATGCTTTAAAACGTTTTACCAGATATTTACACCTTGAAGAAGTATCTTTTACTGATGACTATAGAACAATCGCGTTTGGCAGACCTTTAGATTTTATTTTTTTCCGAGAGTTGAATATAGCTAATGCTACTGTAATACTCACTGATGCCTCCGATCATAATCCTCTTGTTGTGAATTTTTATTAATTCTTTATTATAAGAATATATTCGTCTATTTTTCAATGAATTAAATTCTTATTTAATTCATTGAAAAAACATGACTTTATGACTTAAAAATATTATATCATTATTACTTCGTTGTAACTGTTTATTATATGTTTCGACGGGTTTATATTATTAAAAATAAAATTTATTTCTATTGATATGATATATAAATTATTTTAATTAATATGTTTTGATTATATTAAGGTAAATATTAAATATATTTCATTTGGATAAATTAAAATAAATGCCAGATTAATCTGGCATTTATGAATGAAAATTATTTGTTTATCTGATGGATTTGAGAAATATTTTTCTTTTTGCTAAAGAAATAGGTGATTGATAATAAGATTACCCATGTGATTCCCACAATTAATGCAATGCGGGTTTTCTCGAAATAGCCCAGTAATACAATAACAAATACCATAAAGATAATGGTTAATGCAGGTGCTATTGGCCACATAGGAACGGGGAATTTCAGGGTCTTAGCTTCTTCTTTGCTCATTTTGCGACGCATAGCAACCTGAGAAAGTAGGATCATTAACCATACCCATACAGTAGCAAATGTTGCGATAGAGGCAATGATAATGAAAATTTCTTCCGGAATCATATAGTTGAGTATAACCCCAATTAATAGAACCGCTGACATAACGATTACAGTCATCCAGGGTACGCCATTACGGCTCAGCTTGGTGAATGATTTAGGCGCTTGTCCTTCTTGGGCCATGCCGTACATCATACGGCCAGCACCAAAAATATCGCTATTGATTGCTGAAACTGCGGCAGTAATCACTACAATATTGAGAATGTTAGCAGCAGAATTGATACCCAAGCTAGAAAAAATCTGTACGAATGGGCTACCTTCTTGACCGATCTGATTCCACGGATAGATACACATTAAAATAAACAGAGTCAGTACATAGAACAGCAGAATACGGAAAGGGACAGCATTGATTGCTTTTGGAATCGTTTTCTCAGGGTTTTTTGCCTCACTGGCAGTAATACCAATGACTTCAATACCGCCAAAAGCAAACATCACAATAGCGAGTGAAGCTATCACGCCACTGATGCCATTAGGCATAAAACCGCCATATTCCCACAAACTGGCAATACCGGTTGCATGATCTGTTTCTTGGCCGAATCCATAAACCATGATGACCATGCCACCGATAATCATAGCGATAATTGCGGTGACTTTCACAATAGAAAGCCAGAATTCCATTTCACCGAAAATCTTCACATGACAAAGATTAATTGCGCCAATAAAGCAGATAATGCTTAGTACCCAGATCCACTGTTCCACATGAGGGAACCAGAGCTTCATATAAAAACCAAATGCAGTAACGTCAGCCAGGCAGACGATCAACATTTCGAATATATAATTCCATCCGGTTAGAAATCCGGCTAAAGGTCCGAGGTAATGGCTGGCATAGTGTGAAAAAGAACCGGCTACTGGATGGTGAACAGCCATTTCACCTAATGCACGCATCACCATAAATACGGCAGCACCGCCGATTAAATAGGCGAGTAATACGGCGGGACCAGCTTGCTGAATAGCCGCTGCGGAGCCATAGAATAGCCCTGTGCCTATTGCGGAGCCTAATGCCATAAAGCGGATGTGCCGCCCGGTTAGACCCCGTTTCAGCTGAGTTTCATTATTCTGCATTATTTATTCCTGTCACTTTCTCAGTGCTAGATATATTTTAAGCACACAATGCCTCGACAAGTCGCATGTTAGCTAAGCGAAGCAAACCCCGTACCTTATCATAAAGATTGATGTTCGAGGGATAGATATCTGCAATAATGCGCCCTTGCCTAATGAAACCAGAGATTTTTATGTTTTACCCGATTAACGAAATATTCCAGACATTGCAGGGAGAAGGTTTTTTTACCGGAGTCCCGGCAATTTTTATTCGTCTACAAGGGTGTCCGGTTGGTTGTAGCTGGTGTGATACTAAACACACTTGGGAGAAAAAAGCGGAAAAGCAACGGACACTGGAAACAATTTTGCTGAAGACGAGTGAAAGCAATGAATGGAGTGAAGCATCGCCTAAGCAAATTGCGGCGCTGTTTGTTCAACAGAAATATACCGCACGTCACGTTGTTATCACTGGTGGTGAGCCTTGTCTTTATGATCTTATTCCTCTGACCGAAGAGTTAGAAAGCCTTGGCTACCAATGCCAGATAGAAACTAGTGGAACGTATCATGTTAAATGTTCTGTTGCTACTTGGGTGACGGTTTCACCAAAAGTTAATATGCGTGGTGGTTATCAGGTATTGCAGCAAGCTTTACAAAGGGCTAATGAAATAAAATATCCGGTTGCGAGGGAAAGAGATATTGAAGCATTGGATGAGTTATTGGCGACATTAGATGGCAACTCATCACGCATTATTGCACTGCAACCGATTAGCCAGAAAGAAGATGCTACCCGTTTATGTATTGAAACCTGTATTGCCCGTAATTGGCGGTTGTCTATGCAAACACATAAATATTTGAATATTGCCTGAGAAAAGCTTACTGCACTGGAGGTTTCCTAGTGCAGTAAGTTGTTTTATTTGCCGCGGAAAATACATCCCGCATTACAGGTTTCTTTCACCATAACGGCACTGAGTTGTGGAACTATTGGTTTAACTTTATGCCAAATCCAGGTTGCCAATACTTCGCTGGTTGGATTTTCCAGTCCAGGGATATCGTTCAGGTAATGGTGATCTAGCTGCTCCAAAATAGGCTTGAATAGGGCTTTTAAATCGGCAAAGTCCATAATCCAGCCACTATGAGGATTGACCTCCCCGGTCATTTCCAGTCGTACTATAAATGAGTGTCCATGCAGACGACCGCATTTATGGCCTTCTGGGACATGTGGCAGACGGTGGGCGGCTTCAAACTGAAAATCTTTAAAAATCGTTGTGCTCATAGTGGTTCTCCCTGACTTCAAAAAACCCGCTATTCTACCCTATCTTCTGAATTAAACCTGGTTTTTTCATTTTTTTGCCATTGCTCTTATTAACTGTTTTATAGATATATTAAATCTGTAAATATGGTTAGGCGTTTTGGTTATTTGATATTGCGATAGTTTCTTTAAATAGTAACAAGTCGCTGAGATAACCTTACAAACCATCCCTATTTATTTTCTCTACTAAAAATAACGGACATTAGTAATCGTAAAGGGCAGCACAGGACATGAGCATAAAACCACCTTCAATTTCACTTCTTCCGGTTTCACCTGAACAGCTAGTGCGTTTGCAATCGGCAATTGGGGATTTTTCACCAACTCAATTAGCCTGGCTGTCTGGTTATTTTTGGGGAATGGTAAATCAACAACCACAGGTTCAGGCTGTGGCTCCGGCGGTTCCGGCACAGGAGACGATTACATTAATTTCAGCTTCACAAACCGGTAATGCTCGTCGTTTAGCTGAGCAGCTCCGTGAGGATTTGTTGGCACAGAAACTCAATGTCAATCTATTCAACGCTGGTGATTATAAATTCAAACAAATTGCTCAAGAAAAGATACTGATAATTATTGCTTCTACTCAAGGTGAAGGAGAACCTGCTGAGGAAGCAGTTGCATTGTATAAATATCTCTATTCTAAAAAGGCACCAAAATTGAATGGTACGGTATTTGCGGTTTTTGGTCTGGGTGATACCTCTTATGAGCGTTTCTGCCAGGCTGGAAAAGATTTCGATAATCGTCTGAATGAATTAGGTGCTCAACGGCTTCTGGAACGTGTGGATGCTGATGTGGAATATCAACAAGTTGCGGCTCAGTGGCGTAAACAATTAACTGGGATCTTGAAACAGCGTATTCCGGCTGCGACAGGAACTGTGACTACTTCTGCACAGAACAGATCGGTAAATGAAATTTTTTCAACTTCTTATACTAAACAGGCACCATTAACTGCGGCTTTAGCTACTCGTCAGAAAATAACGGGTCGTGGTTCTGATAAAGATGTTCGCCATATTGAAATTGATCTGGGTGATTCAGGTTTGCGTTATCAGCCAGGTGATGCTTTGGGTGTTTGGTTTGAAAATGATCCGGAGCTGGTGGATGAAGTGTTGAATTTGCTCTGGTTGCAGGGAACAGAACAAGTTGAGGTTAATGGTCAGAAATTGTCATTAAGAGAAGCGCTGATCAGACACGTTGAGCTAACCCAAAATACCAGTGTGATTGTGGAAAAATACGCCGTTCTCGCGAAAGATGAAAAATTATTTTCTTTGATTGCTGATAAACAAGCATTACAGCAATACGCTCACAACAAACCGATTGCCGATATGATAAGAGAAGCGGCTTCTCAACCAGAGGCACAGCAATTTATTGATTTACTACGGCCTTTGACACCAAGACTCTATTCAATTTCTTCTTCTCAGGCAGAAGTGGAGAATGAAGTTCATCTTACAGTTGGCATGGTTCGTTATGAAATTAACGGCCGGGTCCGCACCGGCGGCGCATCCGGCTATCTAGCGGATCGCTTACAGGAAAATGGCGATATTCGTATTTTTATTGAGCATAACGATAATTTTCGTTTGCCTGCTGATCCACGCACGCCTGTCATCATGATTGGGCCGGGAACCGGAATTGCGCCATTTCGGGCGTTTATGCAGCAAAGAGAGGCCGATGGCGCGGAAGGGAAAAATTGGCTGTTCTTTGGTAATCCACATTTTACGGAGGATTTTCTCTATCAAGTGGAGTGGCAGCGTTATGTCAAAGATGGCTTGTTGACCCGCATTGATCTGGCATGGTCCCGTGATCAGCGGCATAAAGTTTATGTTCAGGACAAGCTGCGTGAGCAAGGTGAAGAAGTGTGGTGTTGGATAGAGGAAGGGGCACATCTGTACGTGTGTGGTGATGCAAACCGCATGGCGAAAGATGTGGAACATGCGTTGTTGGATATTATTGCTGAGCATGGTGGCATGGATACCGAACAGGCAGATGAATTTTTAAGTGAACTGCGTCTTGAGCGCCGTTATCAGAGGGATGTGTACTAATGAACGATAAACAACATGGTCCTTTGATTGTCGAAGGTAAACTGGCTGACAGTGAGCGTATGAAGCAGGAGAGTAATTTCCTGCGAGGTACGATCAGCGAAGATTTAACTAATGGCTTGACGGGAGGTTTTGAAGGGGACAATTTCCTGTTGATTCGTTTTCATGGCATGTATCAGCAGGATGATCGTGATATCCGTGCTGAACGCACAGAGCAAAAACTGGAGCCACGTCATGCAATGATGTTGCGCTGTCGTTTGCCGGGTGGCGTGATTACGCCACAACAATGGTTGGGCATTGATAAGTTTGCTGAAGAGAATACCCTTTATGGCAGTATCCGGTTGACTAACCGCCAGACATTTCAATTTCATGGCATTCTAAAAGGGAATGTAAAACTTGCGCATCAATTGCTGAATCAAGTTGGACTGGATTCGCTCGCGACGGCGAATGACGTTAACCGCAATGTGCTTTGTACCTCGAATCCTATTCAATCAGAGCTACATCAGCAAGCTTACGAATGGGCGAAGAAAATCTCAGAACATTTACTGCCACGTACCCGTGCTTATGCTGAACTCTGGTTGGATAAAGAAAAAGTCGCAACGACCGATGAAGAGCCGATTCTTGGACCGACTTATTTGCCGCGTAAATTCAAAACCACGGTAGTTATTCCTCCACAGAATGATGTTGATCTGCATGCCAACGATCTGAATTTTATTGCCATTGCAGAAGGTAGCAAGCTGGTTGGTTTTAACGTGTTGGTGGGGGGGGGGTTAGCGATGACTCACGGTGATAAAAATACCTATCCAAGTATGGCGAGTGAGTTTGGTTATATCCCGCTGGTACATACGCTGGCAATTGCGGAAGCTGTGGTGACAACTCAGCGTGATTGGGGTAACCGGACTGAGCGTAAAAATGCCAAAACCAAATATACGTTGGAGCGGGTTGGAGTTGATACTTTTAAAGAAGAGGTAGAGAGACGCGCTGGCGTGAAATTTGAGGCAATCCGACCTTATGAATTTACTGGTCGAGGTGATCAAATTGGCTGGCTGAAAGGCATCGATGATAAATGGCATTTGACGCTGTTTATCGAGAATGGTCGCCTTTTGGACTACCCCGGCAAGCCGCTGAAAAGCGGTGTTGCTGAAATTGCAAAAATACATAAAGGGGATTTTCGCCTGACGGCCAACCAGAACTTAATCATTGCTGGTATTCCTGAAAGTGAGAAACAACGCATTGAAACCATCGCCCGTCAGCATGGATTGATTGACGATAAAACCACAGTTCAGCGTGAAAATTCAATGGCTTGTGTCTCTTTCCCAACGTGCCCATTGGCAATGGCTGAGGCTGAACGTTTTTTACCGGAGTTTGTCACTCATGTTGAACAATTGATGAATAAACACGGTATTGGTGATGAACATATTGTTTTGCGGGTGACGGGTTGTCCGAATGGTTGTGGTAGAGCGATGTTGGCGGAGGTAGGGCTAGTCGGCAAAGCGCTTGATCGTTATAACCTTCATCTTGGTGGTAATCGGATTGGTACCCGTATTCCACGCATGTATAAAGAAAATATCAGCTCACAAGAGATCTTATCCATCATGGATGAACTTATTGGGCGTTGGGCGATAGGTCGGCAGCCAAATGAAGGTTTTGGTGATTTCCTGATCCGCACGGATATTATCAAACCGGTACTGGATTCAGCCCGCGATTTTTACGATTGGCAGGAGGCGGTATGAGCCAATTCAGCTTGTCTCAATTTGTTAGTATGACTGCTGAACAGCAAGAGCAATCATTGGCTGAGATTAATCTTCGGCTTGAAATGATGGATGCTCACCAGAGGGTAAACTGGGTATTGGAAAATTTGCCAGGGGAGTTTGTTCTTTCCTCCAGTTTTGGTATTCAAGCGGCGGTATGTCTTCATTTAGTGACACAAGAATATCCTGATATTCCGGTCATTCTTACTGATACGGGTTATCTATTCCCTGAAACTTATCAATTCATAGATAAACTCACAACGCAGTTGAAACTGAATTTGCAAGTATTCAGTGCTGAGTATTCTCCGGCTTGGCAAGAGGCTCGTTATGGGAAATTGTGGGAACAAGGCGTAGAGGGAATAGAGCGTTACAATCAGATTAATAAGGTTGAACCAATGAATCGAGCTTTGAAAAATCTGAGAGCACAAAGTTGGTTTGCTGGTTTACGCCGTCAGCAATCTGAAAGTCGATCAAAATTACCGGTTCTGGCTGTACAGCGGGGAGTATTTAAGATTTTGCCGATTATCGACTGGGATAACCGGCGTGTGCATCAATATCTGACAAAGCATGGCTTGGAATATCATCCATTATGGGAACAAGGTTATCTCTCTGTTGGTGACATCCATACAACCCAAAAATGGGAACCGGGCATGAGTGAAGAACAAACCCGTTTTTTTGGCTTGAAGCGAGAATGTGGGTTACATGAGAATTAAAAATCCGGTATTTACTGAATGGGATTGATAATAAAGCCCTCGCTTTGCTTTGGGGCGAGGGTGATGATTAATATAATATAGTCTGAAAAACAATTTAGTCTTTTTTGCAGTGGATTTTTATGTATGTTTTATTCGTTCATTTAAAGTTTCAATGATGAACGCGATCACCGAAATCTGATGCTCGGCTGCTGCACAATGTAATCGCTCCCCAAATGATTCGGGGTAGCGCGGAGTATAGCCCTGTTCTAGAGAGGTTGGCTATATTCCATTACAGAACAATTAATTCCTTTTTGTCATTTTATAACTTTACCGCCGACTCATATATTCATTCGAAACAGTTTCAGTACTTATAAATATTTCACTGGATATCAAGGGCAATCGTGGATTACTTACCGATATTTGTTGAGCTAAAAGGGCGGCTTGTATTGCTTGTCGGTGGTGGAGAAGTGGCCGCACGTAAGGCGACTCTACTACTACGGGCAGGTGCATTATTACAAGTTGTAGCGCCTGAATTGTGCTCTGAATTACAACAGCGTTATCAAGCTGGTGAGTTGGAATGGTATAAGGAAGAATTCCAGCCTGAATATCTTGATGGCATCTTTTTGGTCATTGCTGCGACTGATGATTATATTCTGAATCATCGGGTTTTTGCTGAGGCGAATAGGCGCAGTGTTTTGGTCAATGTGGTTGATGATCAAGCTCATTGCTCATTTATTTTTCCATCAATTATTGACCGCTCTCCGGTTTTGGTGGCGATTTCATCGGCGGGAAAAGCGCCAGTATTGGCGCGTTTAATCCGCGAGAAATTGGAAGCGTTACTGCCTTCCAGCCTTGGCATGATGGCAAACATCGCCGGGAATTGGCGTGATCGAGTAAAACAGCGATTAACTTCCATGCGCCAGCGTCGTTCTTTTTGGGAACAGGCTTTCAATGGTCGTTTCGCTATGTTGGTTGCAAACGGTCAGATCCAACAGGCGGAAAAACAGCTTGAGCAACAACTAGAACAGTCTGATTCGCAGGGAGAACTGGCTTTGGTTGGGGCTGGTCCTGGTGATCCGGGATTGCTGACGTTAAAGGGGTTACAGGTTATTCAGCAGGCAGATGTAGTGCTTTATGATCATTTGGTGAGCAGTGATGTACTGGATCTGGTTCGCCGTGATGCAGATAAAATTTGCGTTGGCAAAAGAGCGGGTAATCACTCTGTTTCTCAAGAGGAAACTAACCGATTGATTGTGAAATTTGCCGGACAGGGGAAAAAAGTGGTTCGTCTTAAAGGCGGTGATCCCTTTATTTTTGGCCGTGGCGGTGAAGAACTACAAGTTGCAGCATCGGCAGGTATCCCTTTTCAGGTTGTACCGGGCATTACCGCCGCCATCGGGGCGGCGGCTTATGCAGGAATTCCGCTAACTCATCGGGAACATTCACAGAGTATCACTTTTATTACTGGTCATTGTCGAGAAAAGGGTAATGAGTTGGATTGGCCAGCTTTAGCCAGAGGCAATCAGACTCTGGTGATTTATATGGGGACGGTAAAGGCAGCCTTGATAAGTCATCAATTAATTTTACATGGGCGAGCGAAAGAGACACCAGTAGCCGTCATTGGTGGTGGTACTCGTCTAGAGCAGCAAGTGTTAACCGGCACTTTGCTTGAACTGGAACAGTTAGCACAGAGGGCACCGTCGCCGGCCTTACTGGTGGTGGGAGAGGTGGCTCAACTCCACCATCAGATAGCTTGGTTTGGGCAGCAGTCTATTGCCAAGATAAGCCGTCCGGCAGTAGTCGATTTTGCATAAGGAGTTGTAATGGATGAGAAAAGATTGACACACTTGCAGCAACTTGAAGCTGAAAGTATTCATATTATACGGGAAGTGGCCGCCGAGTTTGAAAACCCAGTGATGCTTTACTCTATCGGTAAAGATTCTTCGGTCATGCTTCATCTTGCACGCAAGGCGTTCTATCCGGGAACATTGCCGTTTCCTTTGCTGCACGTGGATACGGGCTGGAAATTTCGTGAAATGTACGAGTTTCGTGATCGTACTGCTAAGAATTACGGCTTTGAACTATTGGTGTATCGCAACCCGCAAGGGGAAGCAATGGGAATCAATCCATTTGTGCATGGTAGTGCCAAACATACTGACATCATGAAAACCGAAGGGTTAAAGCAGGCGCTGGATAAATATGGTTTTGATGCCGCTTTCGGCGGTGCTCGTCGTGATGAAGAGAAATCACGTGCCAAAGAGAGGATCTATTCCTTCCGTGATCGTTCACATCGTTGGGACCCTAAAAACCAGCGTCCTGAATTGTGGCGTAATTACAACGGCCAGATCAACAAAGGTGAAAGTATTCGCGTATTCCCATTGTCTAACTGGACTGAACTGGATGTTTGGCAATACATCTATTTGGAGCAAATTGATATTGTTCCTCTTTATTTTGCCAAATTACGCCCGGTATTGGAGCGTGAGGGTACGCTGATTATGGTTGATGACAATCGGATCGATCTGAAACCTGGTGAGGTTATCAGCCAGCGCAAAGTTCGTTTCCGTACTCTTGGTTGTTGGCCGCTGACGGGAGCAGTGAAATCTGATGCTGAAACATTGCCGGAAATTATTGAAGAGATGCTGATATCGACGACAAGTGAACGGCAAGGGCGGCTGATTGATAGTGATCAATCTGCTTCTATGGAACTGAAAAAACGTCAAGGTTATTTCTAAGGAGAACAACCATGTCAGCACTTGCACAGAATGAAACTATTGCTCATCAAATTAAACAACAGGGCGGCGTAGAAGCTTATCTGCACGCTCAACAAGAGAAAGGATTACTGCGTTTCCTGACATGTGGCAGCGTGGATGATGGCAAAAGTACTCTGATTGGACGCTTGTTACATGATACCCGTCAGATCTACGAAGATCAGCTTTCAGTATTGCAGAATGACAGTAAACGTATCGGTACTCAGGGTGAAAAATTAGATCTGGCTTTATTGGTGGATGGTCTTGCCGCAGAGCGCGAACAGGGTATCACCATTGATGTGGCTTATCGTTATTTTTCAACAGAAAAACGCAAATTTATCATTGCTGATACACCGGGACATGAGCAGTACACCCGTAATATGGCAACGGGTGCATCGACCTGTGATCTCTCTATTCTGTTGATTGATGCGCGTAAAGGTGTTCAGGAGCAGACCCGTCGTCACAGTTTTATCAGTACATTGCTAGGTATTCGCCATTTGGTGGTAGCGGTGAATAAAATGGATTTGATGGAATATCGTCAGGAAGTTTTTGATCAGATCAAACAGAATTATATGAATTTCGCTGCCCAATTGCCGATAGATTTGGACGTTCATTTTGTCCCAATCTCTGCACTTGATGGCGATAATATTGTCACTAGAAGTCGTAATATGGATTGGTATGAAGGACCAACGTTGTTGGATATCCTTGAAGCAGTTGATGTAAAAAAGGAAGCCTCGAAGCAGTTACTGCGCTTCCCGGTACAGTATGTTAGCCGGCCTGATCTCGATTTTCGTGGTTACAGTGGCACACTTTCGTCTGGGATTTTACGTAAAGGGCAGAAAGTTAAAATCATGCCATCCGGTATCTGCTCTCAGGTGGAGCGGATAGTGACTTTTAATGGTGATTTGAATTTTGCTGTTCCGGGTGAAACCATTACGGTGGTGCTGAAAGACGAAATTGATATCAGCCGAGGTGATCTCCTGATTTCTGCCGATGATGAGATGATGGTTACCCGGCATGCGCTGGTGGATGTGGTATGGATGTCTGAACAGCCTTTGGTGCAGGGGCAGAACCTTGATATCAAAGTGGCGGGTAAAAAGAGTCGTGGGAAAGTTGAGAACATTCAATATCAAGTGGATATTACTCACCTGACACAGCGGGTGACTGTTGATTTACCATTAAATGCCATTGGATCGGTGGAATTTTCTTTTGAAGAACCATTAATGCTCGATAGCTATCAGCAAAATAGCGACACTGGCGGCATTATTTTGATTGATCGACTGACTAATGTCACTGTTGGTGCGGGGTTGGTACGTGAAATTCAGACAGATGTTTATGAAGGGCCAAAAGAATTCAGCGAATTTGAACTGGAATTGAATCGGTTGATTCGTCGTCATTTCCCTCATTGGGGAGCCAGAGATTTACTGGGAGGTAAATAAAGTGGCAGACATTGAAAATTTGCCATCAGAAAATATTGTCTGGCATCCACATCAACTGACCAGAGCGCAGCGGGAGATTGAAAATGGGCATCCTGCATTGGTTATTTGGTTCACTGGTTTATCGGGTTCAGGGAAATCCACTGTGGCCGGGGCTTTAGAGCAGGCCCTGTTTCAACGGGGAATAAAAACGTATTTGCTTGATGGTGATAACTTGCGTCATGGCCTTTGTAGTGATTTGGGTTTCTCTGAACAGGATAGGCAGGAAAATATCCGCCGTGTGGGTGAAGTTGCCAGTTTGATGGTCGATGCGGGTTTAGTCGTGCTGACGGCTTTTATCTCCCCTCATAAAGCAGAGCGGAAAAAGGTTCGTGAACTGTTGGAACCGGGGAAATTTATTGAAGTTTTTGTCGATACACCACTGGAAATTTGTGAATCCCGTGATCCGAAAGGATTGTACAAAAAAGCCCGTGCCGGTGAAATTCGTCATTTCACGGGGATTGATTCAGTCTATGAGGTTCCCGATAACCCGGAAATTTATCTTCCAGGCCAGCAATCCGTTGAAATCTCCGTGGCCCAGTTGCTGGTGGAATTGGAAAAGAGCGGCATTATACGCTCAATGATTCATCACGGATAACGTCAACAAAAAGCACATTATTGCGTTTTCAGTGATGTGCTTGTGTAAAATAGCTGCATTCAACTATTTTTCTCATACCCTGTTTTGTGATAGTGGCGTCATTCTTTGAGTTATGGGATGATTGACAGATATTTTAGGGGGCGGAAATGGGTAAACTGACGCTACTATTGCTGGTTTTACTTGGATGGCTACAGTATTCACTGTGGCTTGGTAAAAACGGCATTCATGATTATGTGCGGGTTAAGAATGATGTTGCGATGCAAGAGCGTAATAACAGCAAACTTAAAGCGCGTAACGATCAGTTATCGGCGGAAATTGATGATCTTACGGGTGGACAAGAAGCTATCGAAGAGCGATCCCGTAGTGAATTGGGTATGATCAAACCGGGTGAAACTTTCTATCGTTTAATCGTTGATAAATCTAAAGAAAACACTTCGCGTCCCTCGACTCCAAATAATACTCAATAATTAAAATGAACAATCTATTACTTCGTTCCTGTGCTGATATTATTGCTTTGGTACCAGCAGCGGGTATTGGTAGCCGAATGAATTCGGATTGCCCAAAGCAATACCTGTCTATTGCTGGAAAGACTATTATTGAGCACACCTTGGCTGCATTACTTGCTCATCCCCGTATTCAGCATGTTGTGATTGTTTTAAATCCCGCGGACACACAGTTTCAATCCCTTGAGGTTGCATCAGATTCGCGCATTACTACGGTAACTGGTGGTGAACAGCGAGCAGATTCTGTGCTGGCTGGTTTAAATCATCTGGTTCATTTGACTGGCAATGATCATTGCTGGGTTTTAGTGCATGATGCGGCCCGCCCTTGTTTACACCATGACGATCTTGACCGTTTGTTACAATTAGCAGAAGCCGATGAACAGGGAAATATGGCATGCGGTGGTATTCTGGCATCGCCGGTCCGCGATACGATGAAACGCGGACGGGTTGGTCAGATTATTGACCATACAGTAGAACGGCAAGGTCTCTGGCATGCACTGACACCGCAGTTTTTTCCGTTGATGTTACTAAGGGATTGTTTATCAAAAGCACTTTCTCAACACGCTAATATTACAGATGAAGCTTCCGCACTGGAATATTGTGGTTATCAACCGGTGTTGGTTAACGGGCGTTCGGACAATATAAAAGTCACGCGTCCTGAGGATTTGGCATTGGCAGAATTTTATCTGTCTAGAAAATAAAGGAACAGACATCATGAGGATCGGACACGGTTTCGATGTACATAAATTTGGTGGTGAAGGACCGATTATTATCGGTGGTGTTCGTATTCCTTATGAACAAGGGTTGTTAGCGCATTCCGATGGTGATGTTGCTCTCCATGCAGCAACGGATGCTTTGTTAGGTGCTGCGGCATTGGGCGATATCGGGAAATTATTCCCAGACACTGATCCGGCGTTTAAAGGGGTGGATAGCCGTAAATTATTGCGCGAAGCCTATTCACGTATCAGAGAAAAGGGGTATCGGATTGGCAATCTGGATATTACGATTATCGCTCAAGCACCCAAAATGTTGCCGCATATTCCACAAATGAGAGTCAATCTGGCAGAAGATCTGCAATGTCACATTGATGATATTAATGTTAAAGCCACAACCACCGAAAAATTGGGATTTGTTGGGCGTAAAGAAGGTATTGCTTGCGAAGCGGTTGCTTTGCTGGTTAAGGAATAATTGATGGTATTGGCTGAATTAAATTGGCTGTATGGGCAATCGGAAGCGACGGGGATATTAAAGGCTTCGCCGGAAGATTTTATTGTCTGTGAAGATTTGGGATTTTCTCCTGATGGAGAAGGTGAGCACTTAATGGTGCATATTCGTAAAACGGGTTGTAATACTCAATTTGTTGCAGATAACCTCGCTCGTTTCGCTGGTATACCGTCTAGATCGGTCAGTTATGCTGGTTTAAAAGACCGTAATGCAGTGACAGAACAGTGGTTTTGTTTGCACTTACCGGGCAAACAAGATCCTGATTTTGCCTCGTTTCAGCTTGAGGGATGTGAAGTTCTGACGACAGCTCGTCAGAAACGTAAATTGCGCATTGGCGCATTGAAAGGAAACTCATTTACACTTATTTTGCGGGAAATCAGTCATCACCAAGTGGTTGAAAACAGACTACAGTTGATTCAGCAAAGTGGTGTGCCTAACTATTTTGGTGAACAGCGTTTTGGTCGGGATGGACAGAATCTGATTCAAGCGCAGCGTTGGGCAAATAATGAAATCCGAGTAAAAGAGAGAAATAAACGCAGTTTTTATCTGTCAGCTAGTCGTAGTGCTATGTTTAATGCGGTAGCCAGTGCGCGGGTTGCTCTGAAACAGCAACAACAGGTAATGAAGGGTGACGCCCTACAATTAACAGGGCGTGGTAGTTGGTTTGTTGCTGACGAAGCTGAATTGCCTTTATTGCAACAGCGGGTGATTGATGGAGAATTACAAATAACAGCACCGCTGCCTGGTGACAGTGAATTGGGAACACAGCACCAAGCTGTGGATTTTGAACGGCAATATTTGCAGCCTTATGAATCGTTGTGGGAACTTATCAAGCGTGAAAGGGTGGAAGGTTCTCGTAGGGCGATTCTGGTGCAGCCTCAGAATCTGAATTGGCAATGGCAAGATAATGACACGGTAAAAATCAGTTTCTGGTTGCCTGCTGGCAGTTTTGCTACCAGTGTGGTCAGGGAAATAATCAATCAGGATCAAAATAATGTTACGAATATTGTTGAGTAATGATGATGGTGTGACCGCTCCAGGGATTCAGGCTTTGGCGGCTGCATTGCGTGAAAGTTATCATGTGCAGGTTGTTGCTCCTGATCGTAATCGGAGTGGTGCATCTAATGCATTGACCCTTGATCGTTCATTAAGTGTTAATACGCTGGAGAATGGTGATATTTCGGTATTGGACGGCACACCAACAGATTGTGTTTATCTCGGTGTTAATCGGCTGGTTCTTCCGCGCCCTGAAATTGTTGTTTCTGGTATTAATCGTGGCCCTAACCTTGGGGATGATGTGATTTATTCCGGTACGGTTGCGGCTGCGATGGAAGGCCGTCATCTGGGGTTGTCGGCATTGGCTATTTCACTTGATGGCGAATTGCATTATGAAACAGCGGCAGAAATCACATGTCGTTTACTACAGATGCTACAAACAACGCCTTTGAGAGCGGGTAATATTTTAAATGTGAATGTTCCTGATCTGCCACTTGAGCACATTAAAGGTTTTCGGGTGACACGTTGTGGTAGCCGTCATGCCGCGGAAGAAGTTTATTCTATGCAAGATCCGAAAGGTAACATGCTTTATTGGTTGGGGCCACCGGGAGATAAATATGATGCTGGTCCTGAAACAGATTTTGCGGCGGTGGAACAGGGATATGTATCTATTACGCCATTACAGGTAGATCTGACTTCGTATAAAGCGCAGGCGTTAGTAAGAGATTGGTTAGCTAAAGCTGAGGTTGATGGAGAATGCTGAGTCGGGCAATGAAAAATTTGCTGACACAATTACGCCAGCAGGGAATAGATGATGAACGTTTACTGGCCGCCATTTCTGCCGTGCCTAGAGAACGTTTTGTCGATGAAGCACTGGCACATAAAGCGTATGAAAATACGGCCTTGCCTATTGGTTATGGGCAAACGATTTCTCAGCCTTATATTGTTGCCCGTATGACTGAGCTGCTTCAGTTAACACCGGATGCTAAGGTTTTGGAAATTGGTACTGGCTCTGGTTATCAGACAGCAATATTAGCGCATTTGGTCAAACATGTTTTCTCGGTAGAACGGATCAAGGGCTTACAGTGGCAGGCTAAACGGAGATTGAAACAGCTTGATTTGCATAATGTTTCAACCCGTCATGGGGATGGTTGGCAAGGATGGCCGTCGCGTGGGTTATTTGATGCTATTATTGTGACCGCTGCGCCTCCGTATATCCCACAAGAATTGATGCTTCAGCTTGCTGATGGTGGTGTGATGGTTTTGCCCGTTGGCGAGCATACACAAATTCTTAAATCCATGAAACGTCATGGCAATGGTTTTCATAGTGAAGTGATCGAAGCTGTGCGTTTTGTGCCCCTTGTGCAAGGGGAACTGGCTTAAATTCATAGTCTATTGCAACTATTTTTCAATTAATGGTTATATTTGCTTTAATAAGCGAAATTATTTTCGTTTCGAGATTTTTGTGGTTATGTATAACCTTTAAGAATTATTAATTTTTTACGCTTATCTTTGCCGTTATGGGGGAAGGAAATATGAATTCGGGAAGCCCAATGAAAAAAATACAGCGGATTGTAACGTGTTTATTGATGGGAGTCTGGTTAGTAGGCTGTACAAATACACCAACTCGTCCTGCACCTATCACTAGTATTGATCAAAAACAAAGCAGCGGGAGTCGTTATCCGGTAATATCTCCCGGCCATGCTGCTGTATCTACGCCAATGCCATCTTCACCTTCGTCGATGAGTGAGTCTGATAGCAATTTGCAGGGGAAAATCGTTTATAACCGTGATTATGACAGTATTCCTAAAGGTAGCTATAACGGCAGTACTTATACAGTCAAGCATGGTGATACTCTGTTTTATATTGCCTGGATCACAGGTAGTGATTTTCGTGATCTTGCAAGCAAAAATAATATTTCAGAGCCTTACAGTTTGACGGTGGGGCAGACTTTGAGGACCGGTAGTAGCGGGATGTTAACCACTTATAACCATAATCAAATTCAAACAACCCTGGTTGATTCTCAATCAACTAATGCGTATCCTGCAAATTCCGGGAAGCAAAAGAGTGTAAAAATGTTGCCACGGGCAACTACATCAACAGTAAACGATACGTATTTAGAATCACCGACGACAACCGCAAGCAGTGGAAACAGCGCTGTCAGCAGTTGGATGTGGCCGGCTGAAGGTAAAGTGATTGAGAGTTTCTCTGATACCCAAGGGGGTAACAAAGGGATTGATATTGCAGGTAGCAGGGGCCAGTCAGTATTTGCAACAGCAGGTGGTCGAGTTGTCTACGCCGGAAATGCCTTACGTGGATATGGAAATCTGATAATTATAAAACATAACGATGACTACCTGAGTGCCTATGCTCATAACGATACAATGCTGGTTCGTGAGCAACAGGATATCAAGGCTGGGCAAAAAATTGCCGCTATGGGTAGCACGGGTACCAGCTCTGTAAGATTACACTTTGAAATTCGTTACAAGGGAAAATCCGTAAACCCGCTGCGTTATCTTCCGCAGCGATAAACTGGGCAGAGTGCTGAATTCTGCCTGCATTATCATGGGTAGGGGCAGCTTATGAGCCAAAATACGCTGAAAGTTAACGAGTTGTATGATGATGCGGATTTAGATGAAAGTGGTATTGAAGCTGACGACTTCGATGAGAAATTATTGAAGAACAATGGGGATGATCTAACTGATTTTGAGAATGATTTAGATGTATTGCAGGGCATGAGCCAGCGGGTTCTTGATGCAACACAGCTTTATCTCGGCGAGATTGGTTTTTCTCCTTTGCTGACGGCGGAAGAAGAGGTTTTTTTCGCAAGGCGGGCATTACGTGGTGATGTTCTTGCCCGCCAGAGAATGATCGAAAGTAACTTGCGATTGGTTGTCAAAATTTCCCGCCGTTACAGTAACAGAGGCTTAGCTCTTCTTGATTTAATTGAAGAAGGTAATCTTGGCCTTATCCGTGCTGTTGAAAAATTTGACCCGGAGCGCGGGTTCAGGTTTTCTACCTATGCAACATGGTGGATTCGGCAAACCATTGAACGGGCGATTATGAATCAAACCCGTACTATTCGGTTGCCAATCCATATTGTTAAAGAGCTCAACGTCTACTTGCGTACAGCGAGAGAACTTGCCCATAAATTGGATCATGAACCTAGCCCGGAAGAGATAGCAGAGCAGCTGGATAAACCGGTTGATGACGTAAGCCGTATGTTGCGATTGAATGAACGTATCATTTCGGTTGATACCCCTATTAGCAGTGATTCTGATAAAGCGCTATTGGATGTTTTATCGGATGAGAATGAAAGTGGGCCGGAGGGAACAACACAGGAAGACGATATGAAAAAGAGTATCGTCAAATGGTTGTTTGAGTTGAATTCGAAGCAACGTGAAGTATTAGCGCGTCGTTTTGGTCTTTTGGGATATGAGGCTGAAACGTTGGAAGATGTGGGCAAAGAGATCGGTTTGACAAGGGAAAGAGTGCGTCAGATCCAAGTCGAAGGTTTGCGACGTCTGAAAGATATTATGCAAACTCAAGGTTTGAATATTGAAGCGTTATTCCGTACTTAATTGTTGAATAGTTTGGCTACTTGGGTTCTGAAGAACAGTTGCTCGTATTTTTGCATTGTTGATGCTTGGTATTATCAAGTTCTTCAGTACCCGGTAGGATTCCCTAATTTTGTCTTAGATGATGATAGTAAATTTCAATCAAAGATTTCTGATATTTAAATTGCAGTGATGTGATTAACGCCCTTTTTTAACTTCTTTCCTGATTCCCTTTTTCGGGAAGTTGTGTGGTGGTGATGTCTATATATTGTGAACGATAAGGATTACCACTAATGGTTATGATGTATAACCCCCCGTATCCCGGAATATTAGTTAAAGAGGCTATGGAGGCTCTGAATTTGAGCGCCAGAGGCTTGGCTAAGGCACTGGGTGTAGCGCCATCAACTGTGCAATGCTTGGTTGTTGGTAAGTCTGATGTTTCGCCAGAAATGGCACTGAAATTGTCTGTTGTTATTGGCAGTTCACCTCAAGTTTGGATGGGGATGCAGGTAGACTATGAGTTATGGCAGGCAAAACAGCATATCGATGTGTCTCACCTTCATCGATTGCACATAGCTTGATTAACATATTTCAATATCCCTAATTCTGAGCTATCTCAATTGTTTTGTCATTGGCCTGAAAGGTGAGTATAAGCTCACCTTTCAATCTATACCCGTCATCTTTCAAGTTGCCTCTTTGTTGGCCGCGCTCACTCACCCCGGTCACATAGTTATCTATGCTCCCGGGGATTCGCTCCCTTGCCGTCGCGATCCATCTTGAAATCCATAGGGTTATACATTCAGTTCAGATTACAGGAATGCCACTGTGGAATTTAAAATCGCTATCTGGATTTTGAATCAATTCAGCTTCAACTCGGCCAAAATAGTTTACCCGTTCGGTAATATCTTCATTAGCAATAGATTGCGCTAGTGAAAGATAGTCTTGGTAGTGACGTGCTTCAGAGCGAAGCAGAGAGATATAAAATTTACTCAGATCTTCATCTAAATGAGGGGCAAGTTTGGCGAAACGTTCACAAGAACGCGCCTCAATATAAGCGCCGATAATCAGCTTATCGACCAATGTATAAGGTTCATGGTTGATGATATGGCTGAGCATGCCTTTGGCATAACGGCTGGCAGTGATGCTTTCATAGCTGATATTGCGTGCGTCCATGATTTCTAGCACTTGATAGAAGTGATGCAACTCTTCTTTAATCAGCAGTACCATTTTATCAATCAGATCCTGGCTATAAGGTGAATTAGCTTTGGCGGTGATCTGTTTGGTCGCTTGGTTTTGGCCTCTTAATGAATTGAGAGCGCCAATTTTCTTGTAAGCAAAATCTTCATAAGGTTTAAACCATGCCAGAAGTGTATCCTCACTTCGCTGATCTACGGCATACTTGCGGATCAAAAACATAGCGCTCTGTGCTGCTTTCAGTTCGCATAATAGATGATCCCGTAAAAGCATAGGTAAATTTTCAGGCTGTTTTGCTTTATCTACCCACAAATCCGGGGTTTCACATTGCAAAAAATGGTATATCGGTTGTAAGAGGCTTTTGTCAAACATGTTCTTACACCATATCTTTTAGCCGATAAATCCATTCCAATGCTTGACGCGGAGTCAGTGAGTCTGGATTGAGATTTTCCAATGCTTCAATCGCCGGTGATGTCTCTTCTGTTAGTAGTGCAAGTTGTGGTGTATCGACATGACTTGCTGTTGCATGGTTGGATAGCGATTCCAGCTCTTTAAGTTTCTGGCGAGCCCGTTTAATCACTTCACGTGGAACGCCAGCGAGAGAAGCAACTGCCAATCCGTAACTCTTACTGGCTGCGCCTTCTTGCACGCTGTGCATAAATGCGATGGTATCTCCATGCTCTACCGCATCCAGATGAATATTAACCACGCCTTCAAGTTTTTCCGGCAACGTGGTCAGCTCAAAATAGTGAGTAGCAAACAGAGTCATTGCTTTAATGCGGTTTGCCAGATTTTCTGCACATGCCCATGCCAGAGAAAGGCCATCGTAGGTTGATGTTCCTCTACCAATCTCATCCATCAATACCAAACTTTGTTCTGTCGCATTGTGCAAGATATTGGCGGTTTCGGTCATTTCCACCATAAAGGTTGAACGGCCGGATGCCAGATCATCGGAAGCACCTACACGGGTGAATATACGATCAACTGGGCCGATGACCGCTTTTTCAGCCGGTACAAAGCTACCGATATAGGCCAGAAGTGTAATAAGCGCCGCCTGACGCATATAGGTACTTTTACCGCCCATATTTGGGCCGGTAATAATCAACAGACGCCGCTGTGAAGATAAAGAGAGTGGGTTTGAGATAAATGGTTCACTCAGAACTTGCTCAACAACCGGATGACGACCACCAGTGATTTGGATTCCCGGTTTATCGCTCAATGTTGGGCAAACATAATTCAGGGTTTCAGCGCGTTCTGCCAGATTTGCCAATACATCAAGTTCAGCCAGTGCTTCGGCGCTGGTTTGTAATTCGGCCAAATGAGGCAGCAGTAGATCGAATAATTCTTCGTAAAGCGCTTTCTCTATTGCCAGAGATTTCCCTTTAGAGGTCAGAACCTTATCTTCATATTCTTTTAGCTCAGGGATGATATAACGCTCAGCATTTTTCAGTGTCTGGCGGCGGACGTAGTGAATTGGCACCAGATGGCTCTGCCCTCGGCTGACTTGAATATAGTAGCCATGAACACCATTAAAGCCGACTTTCAGAGTATCAAGACCCAGCTTTTCTCGTTCACGGATTTCCAGTTGTTCCAGATAGTTACTGGCACCATCAGCCAGTGTGCGCCACTCATCCAGTTCACTGTTATAACCCGGTGCGATTACGCCACCATCCCGAACTAATACCGGAGGTGTTTCTACAATCGCTTTTTCAAGCAATTCCTGTAATTCATCAAACCTGCCGATATTTTTCTGCAATTGCTTGATATAAGGGGAATCTGAGGAGTCCATAACTTGATGGATATCCGGTAATTGCTGGAATGCATGGCGCATTCTTGCCAGATCCCTTGGCCGAGCAGAGCGTAGAGCCAAGCGTGCTAGCACACGTTCGAGATCACCTATCTGTAGCAAAAATGGCTGCAACTCCAAGCCAATTTCCTGCAAGGTAGCAATAGCTTGTTGACGATTTTCTAATATCTGGCGGTCCCTGACAGGCGCATGCAACCAGCGTTTCAACATTCGGCTACCCATTGGGGTAACACACAGATCAAGAACAGAAGCGAGAGTATTATCTGTACTGCCAGACAGATTTTGTGTCAGTTCCAGATTACGACGGGTTGCGGCATCCATAATAACCGTATCTTGCTGACGTTCCATCGTAATGCCACGGATATGTGGCAGCGCCGTGCGTTGAGTATCTTTGACATATTGCAACAGGCAACCAGCGGCACGCAGAGCAAGTGCTGCTTTTTCCACACCAAAACCGACGAGATCACGGGTACCAAATTGCAAGTTCAATTGCTGTTTTGCGGTATCCAGCTCAAATTCCCATAAAGGGCGACGGCGCAGGCCATGAAAATTTTCAATCAGCACCATATGCTCAAAACTTTCAGGATAGAGTAATTCAACAGGGCGGCTACGTTGCAATTCAGCGGCTATCGTTTCCAGCTCTGCCATTTCAGATATTTGGAAGCGGCCAGATGTCACGTCTAGTGTGGCATAGCCAAATCCTTGATTATCGTGCCAAATAGCCGCCAGCAGATTATCTTGCCGTTCCTGTAATAACGCTTCATCTGTCACGGTGCCGGGGGTAACGATGCGAACAACTTTACGTTCAACTGGGCCTTTGCTGGTGGCAGGATCGCCAATTTGCTCACAGATAGCGACTGATTCACCTAATTGAACCAGCTTAGCTAGATAGTTTTCTACTGCATGATGTGGCACGCCTGCCATAGGGATAGGATTGCCGGCTGATTGACCTCGTTTGGTCAGGGAAATATCCAGCAATTTTGCAGCCTTTTTGGCATCGTCATAAAAGAGCTCATAGAAATCCCCCATTCTGTAAAACAGCAGGATATCAGGATGCTGTGCTTTAAGGCGGAGATATTGCTGCATCATGGGCGTGTGGGTGTCGAAGGTTTCTGTATTAATCATGCAGTGGTCTTAGTTAAGTTTGTGAATCAATTCTTTCGTTATGGTATCGCACCAAGCTTTAAACTTACACAAGTAAAATCTGGAAGCAATTCGCAAATTTAGCTGTAATTTTGGTCTGGTTAATTTGACTCTGTGTGGAAGATAAAGCTGCGTTGCCGAGGTGGTTTAAAGAATTTCCCAATGTTGACTGGTTTTTGCTGTCTAACCAGAAGTTGTCTCTACTTGATGAGAAATATCTGACAGAAGTTGAAATCAAAGGAAACCAGCTAAAAGCCAGCATGCCTGAATTAGCTGCTTACGAAGTTTTAGATGCTGTGCCTGTATCGTTTTCTTTTGAACATGCTGCGGAACTTTTCCAAGGTTTAGTTAACCTTAGACCGCGCAAAGTAGAAATACTCCTTCATTCCAGCCATGCGATCCAAACTAACCGTTTATATCTTTTTTTGACCGATTATTATGCCCATGTATGGGCTAAGCGTATTGATAAAACTAAAATTGATTTAGGAGCAGGGAAGCGTCAAGTCGTGTTAGGAGGAAAGTTGGATAAACGGTATCAGATTACGGTTCCGGAAAAGTATTTTAATAATGGATTATTTCATGGATAAATATTCTCCGTATTACCGACAAGTAGTGTTGTTGATGAGTGTACTGCCTGTGGTGGCAACAGAGAACTGTTTTGCGTTGAAGGGTGGGACGGCGATTAATTTGTTTGTACGTGATTTTCCCCGTTTGTCAGTTGATATTGATCTGGTTTATATACCGCTGGAAAGCAGGGAGTTAGCGTTACCTAATGTTCGAGCGGCATTAACTAGGATTGCCACTTTACTCCAACAACAAGTGGGGATTTTTGCATCACTACAAGCCAATAATTCTGATGAAATGCGCATTATTGTTACTTCTCAACATGCGCAGATAAAAATTGAAGTCTCACCGGTTGCGCGCGGTACGCTGTATTCACCTCAGGAGCGTGATGTTGTTGAGGCTGTAGAAGATGAATTTGGTTTTGCTTCTATTCAGGTTGTTTCGATTGCTGATCTCTATGGTGGTAAATTATGTGCAGCGTTAGATCGCCAGCATCCACGTGATCTCTTCGACGTCAAGATGTTGCTTGAAACGCGGGGAATAGATCGTTCTATCTTTAATGGGTTCATTACCTATTTGCTTAGTCATCCCCGCCCATTGTCTGAAGTGCTTAATCCTCGATGGAAGGATATTTCTGAGCTCTATACCCTATGGATTTCAAGATGGATCGCGACGGCAAGGGAGTGAATCCCCGGGAGCATAGATAACGATGTGACCGGGGTGAGCGAGTGCAGCCAACAAAGAGGCAACTTGAAAGATGACGGGTATATTCAACCAAAAGTATATCTTTGTCATGAACAATAATGTATGAGTTTGAACCCGTATTGAGCTTACGTGTCGAATATTAGGTTAACTTCAGCAAATTAAGTACCACTGGCCCGATGCAGCGCAGTGAATATTTCCTTTAATGCATCGGGCCAGAAGATTACGCTTATCTTGTGAGAAGTTGGTTCCTTCCAAATTATTTGATCACAGAAGCGTCGATCAAGGTGATACCACCGATGAGAGCCCAGGTGGTCCACGATGATGTGGTTGATGAAGTGGTTTGCCAGAGGTGCCAGAGTGCTTTGTCAAGGCCAAGCACAAAGACCTCGATCCGACCGTCTGAATTCTTCGCTACCGTTGGGGCACTGGCGATAATGCCTGTAAATGAGCTCCAGTTAGACCACGGGCCGTTATGGGAAGTTTGCCAGGTGCGCCAGAGCGTGTTATCAGCGCCGCGAGCAAAGACCTCAAGCTGGCCGGAGATATTCTTCACCGCCGCTGGGGCGCTAGTGATCACCCCATCCAAACATTGCCAGTTTGACCATGAAACGGAATCAGAACCGATCTGTGAAATGTGCCGGAGTGTGCTATCGGCACCGCGAGCAAAGACTTCGAGCCGACCATCGCAGTTGTTGATGACCACTGGGTCGCTAGTGATTACACTTTTTAGTGACTGCCAATTTGACCATTGATCAGTGTGAGCAGCCGTTTGCCAAATGTGCCAAAGGGCATTATCGGCACCGCGAGCAAAGACTTCAATCCGACCATCGGCGTTGAGATGTGCAGCCGGGTTACTCGTGAGCGTGCCGCCCAGAGATTTCCAGTTTGACCACGAATTGGTATGGGCCGCGGTTTGCCAGATGTGCCATAGCGCGTTATCCGAGCCGCGTGCAAAGACCTCAAGTCGGCCGTCAGAGTTGAGACACACCTCAGGGTTGCTGGTTATACCTCCATACAGCGGCTGCCAGCTTGACCAGGTATTGGTATCAGCGGCGGTCTGCCAGTTGTGCCAGAGGGCATTATCCGTACCACGCACGAATACTTCCAATCGACCGTCCGAATTACGATGAACGGCGGGTTTGCTGGTTACTACTCCGTTAAACTTGTTCCAGCCGGCCCAAGAGGAGTTTGGAAGCGGTGCTGTTTGCCAATTGTGCCACACTGCGCTGTCAGTGCTTACACCGAAAACTTCAAGTCGATTATCGGCATTGTTTGCTACTGAGACAATTCCAGATAACGCTATCGCAGAGTTCTCGATTTCTACCTCACCTGCAACATATGCTTCGGTATTATCTGGATTTGGCATTTTAATAGGTTCTTTTTTCATATGTATATTCTCTTTAAAAATAATTTTTAGGATTCAGAAAATAATCATTTAATGAGATAGGTATTCGTATTTATATATTGATGTTTTCACTCGTCTCCTATGTTATTTTATTAATAAAATAAAGGGTGGATGTTTTTTTGTTATTTATTGAGCTGTAAAATGTTAATTAAATATAGTCTCGTATTATGTGATTACATATTTTATACCCGTCATCTTTCAAGTTGCCTCTTTGTTGGCTGCACTCACTCACCCCGGTCACATAGTTATCTATGCTCCCGGGTATTCGCTCCCTTGCCGTCGCGATGCATCTTGAAATCCATAGGGTATATATATTATTTTATACGAAATTATTTAAGTGGAATTAATTTTCACAAACTATTTTTCATTTTAAAGTCCCCGCTGGTTTCTATTTTAAATATATTTGTTTAATGTTTTTTTAATTTTTTTAAAATATTTTATTGAATCATTATTAAAGCACAAAATTCATAATCTGGCTATTGAGAAACGTAGATCCTGATTTAATCATGTACCTAAAAGAGGTTATTCTATTTGAAGTTGTTTTCCAGGCATATTCGACTAATAGTCTGTTTCAGATAGACAAAAATATCTCCTTGTCATCAACGATAATATGCCAACTCGAATCGATGCCAGGTTTGTGTATCGAATATGAGATTTTTACCGGCAAATTAGGTACCACTGACCCGATGCAGCGCAGTGAATATTTTCCTTAGCGTATCGGGCCAGAAGGTGACGTTCGTCTTGTGCAAAGCTGGATTCATTCCAGATTATTTGATTGCTGAAGCGTCGATTAAGCTGCCTTTGAGGGATACCCAAGCGGACCACGATGGTGTGGCTTGCCAGATGTTCCAGAGTGCGTTATCGGTGCCACGCGCAAAAACTTCAAGTCGACCATCGGTGTCTTCCACTGCCGTTGGTGCGCTGGTGATCGTGCCATTTAACGTGGCCCAGTTAGACCACGGACCGGAATGGGAAACCGTTTGCCAGATGTGGTAGAGCGCATTATTGGTGCCGCGTACAAAAACTTCAAGCCGGCCATCGGAGTTCTTCACCACCGCAGGAGCACTGGTAATCACGCCATTCAACGAAGCCCAGTTGGACCACGGGCCGCCATGGGGAATGGTTTGCCAGATGTGGTAGAGTGCGTTATTGGAACCGCGCGCAAAGACTTCAAGCCGGCCATCAGCGGTGCCGATGACGACAGGATCGCTAGTGATTACACCACCGAGTGAATCCCAACCTGACCACTGATTGGAATCAGGAGCGGTTTGCCAGATGTGCCAGAGTGCGTTATCGGTACCACGCGCAAAGACTTCAAGCCGGCCGTCGGAGTTGATATGAACCGCCGGGTTGCTGGTGATCACACCGTTCAAAGATTGCCAGCTTGACCACGGACCGGAATGAGCGGCAGTTTGTGAGATGTGCCAAAGTGCATTATCGGTGCCACGTGCAAAGACATCGAGCCGGCCATTGGTGTTGACATATACCGCGGGGTTACTAGTAATTGTACCCCCTAAAGATTGCCAGTTTGACCAACCGGCATTGGCGGCGGTTTGCCAGATGTGCCAGAGCGCATTATCGGTGCCGCGTGCGAATACCTCTAGCCGACCGTCTGTATTGATATAAACGACAGGTTTGCTGGTTACGTTTCCGTTAAGTGAGATCCAGCCGGACCAGGAAGAGCCTGAGTGTGGTGCCGTTTGTCTGTTGTGCCACACGGCATTATCAGTGCCCACACCGAAAACTTCGAGCCGTCCATCGGAGGTGTTTACTACTGAGACAATTTCAGACAACGCGATTGGTGCGTTTTCGATTGCTATCTCATTTGCAGCAAGTAACTCGGTATTATCTGGCTTTGGTATATTAATAGGTTCTTCTTGCATATATATTCTCGTTAAAAATAATTTTTTAGATTGACTAAATAGTCATTTAATAAGCAAGATGTTTAATTCTGTGAATCAACATTCTCACTTTTACTCTTTATTCTTTGAAGAAATAATTAATGTTTTATTTGATGTTGATTGATGATCCGTGAAGTATTAAGTGGATGAGATGCTACATTATAAAACCTAGTGTGTTTATATATATTTTTACATACGGTCATTCAAAAATAATAAATTATGAATGAACTGTTTTGCTGTTTTAAGGTTTCATCTTTATTATATTTGAAAATATATTTTTATCATGATTGTTTTAATTGCATTAAAAACATCTGATAATCTTTGCGGAAGCGAACAGTTTGCCGACTGGCATTAAAAAAACACAGATTCTAGTTCATGAATATTCTATAAAACGGGGCTTTATTTGAAATTGCCTTCTTGGGTATATTCGACCAAGAGTCTACATTGGATAGACAAAACTATATCTTTGTCATCAACCACATGCGCAAGTCTGAGTGAATGCTTGGTTTGCGTGTTGAGAATTGGGTTGATTCCAGCAAATGAGATACTGCTGGCCTGATGCAGCATAGTGAATGTTCTCCTTTAATACATCAAGCCAGAAAGTTATGCGCGTCTTGTGTGAAGCTAATCTTTCCAGATTATTTAATGGCTGAAACGTCGATTAAGTTGCCGCCGAGGGATGCCCAGCTAGACCATGACGATGATGTAGTTTGCTGAATGTGCCAGAGAGCGTTATCCGCACCGCGTGCAAAAACCTCAAGCCGGCCGTCAGAATTCTTCGCTACCGCAGGAGCACTGGTAATCGCGCCTGACAATGAAGCCCACTCAGACCATGAACCCGATGCTGCCGTTTGCCAGATATGCCAGAGAGCGTCATCTGGGCCACGCGCAAAGGCTTCAAGCCGGCCATCGGCGTTGATATGTACCGCTGGGTCGCTGGTAATGGCACCAGACAGTGACCGCCAATTTGTCCAACCTGAGTTAGGAGCGACCTGCCAGATGTGCCAGAGAGCGTTATCGGAACCGCGTGCAAAGACTTCAAGCCGACCATCAGAGTTGCTGATCACCACTGGATTGCTCGTTATCACACCACTCAGTGACTGCCAGTTTATCCAAGGATAGGTATGAGAAGCCGTTTGCTTGATGTACCAGAGAGAGTAATCGTTGCTGCGTGCAAAGACCTCAGGCCGACCACTGGCGTTAACATATACTGTTGGATCACTGGTGAGCACGCCATTTAGTGACTGCCAATTAGACCACGGGCCGGCATGGGGAGCGGTTTGCCAGATGTGCCAGAGAGCATTATCGGAGCCGCGTACAAAAACCTCAAGCCGTCCATCGGAGTTGACATATACCACTGGGTTGCTGGTGATCTGACCACCTAAAGATTGCCAGCCTGACCAACCGGCACCGGGGACGGTCTGCCAGTTATGCCATAGCGCATTATCTGTGCCACGCACGAATACTTCCAATCTGCCGTCTGAATTAATGTAAACTGCGGGTTTGCTGGTCGCTCCTCCATTCAGCGAGTGCCAGTCGGACCAAGAAGATCCGGTGTTTGGTACCGTTTGCCAGTTGTGCCATACAGCATTGTCGGTGCCTATACCGAACACCTCAAGTCGACCATCGGCGTTGTTTGCCGCCGAGATAATTCCGGGTAACGCCGTCCAAGAAATTTCATTGGATACTTCTGTTTCGTTTTCAACAAATGACTTGGTATTATCTGGAGCTGATGTATTAATAGATTCTTTTTTCATATATATATCCTGTTTAGGCATAAATTTTTAGATTCACTAAGTAATCATTTGATAAGCAATATGTTTAATTTCACATTAATATTTCCGATTGCATTCTGTATGTTTTTATTCATAAAATGAATAAGTAATATTTTATTTGATATTAAACTTTAATTATTAAATTGCTGGGTGTGATTTTATATTATGGAGATCTATGTGTTGATATGTATTTTTAAATACGAATATCTAAAAAACATTAATTAGATATAAACTATTTTCTTATTTTAAAGTTTTCTTGGTTTTCTATTTTAAGTCTGTTTTTTACGGTTATATTTGTTTTTTATTCAAAATATCTGATGATCATTATTAAAGTATACAATTCGTCATCTGGCTATTGGGTTAACTCCAGAAAATTAAATACCACTGGTCCGATGCAGCGCAGTGAATATTTTCGTTAATGCATCGGGCCAGAAGATTACGTTTGTCTTATGCGAAGCTAATTCTAACGCTTTCCAAATTATTTGATCGCTGAAGCATCGATCAAGGTTCCACCAAGTGAGGCCCAAGAGGACCATGATGATGGACTCGTCCTCTTGATGTTCCAGAGTGCGTTATCAGTGGCGCGTACAAAGACTTCAATATAGCCATTAGCGTTTTCCACGACATCTGGGCCGCTAGAAAGTCCGCCACCCAATGAGGCCCAGTTGGACCATGAGCCGGAATGGGTATCATTTTGCCAGTTATGCCATAACGCATTATCGGAGCCGCGTACGAATACTTCTAATTGACCGTCTGAATTGAGATAAGCGGCGGGTTTGCTGGTCACACTTCCACCGAGTGAGCTCCAGCCGGTCCAGGAAGCACCTGTATGTGTCGTTTGCCCATTGCGCCACACTGCATTATCGCCACCTACACCGAAAACCTCGATCCGACCATCAGAGGTGTTCGTTACTGAGACAATGCCAGATACCGCGATGGTAGGGTTTTCGATTTCTACTTCGTCCGTAACAGATAACTCAGGGGAACCTCTAAAAACTTTTCACAGCCACAAAATTGAGTAAAATGTAGGCACAGTACATCTCTGCAAGGTAGCGCTGTCATGATACCGCCTCGTTCTGCTTTAAAAAAA